>JANOTO010000157.1:0-6848 GCA_031416395.1 Rhodoferax sp.
GATTGACGATTTCTTGGCCGATAACAATTTCTTTGGCGCGCAGCAAACCGGCGCGGGCGCCAAGAGGGGAGAGGGGGGCGTTGCACTGCTCTCCAGCGCATCCAGCAAGACAGCCTACGGCACCGCCTTTGGCTTGAAGGAGCGCGCAGGTATTGAAGTGGTGGGATTGACGTCGCCCGGCAATGTCGCGTTCTGCGAAAGCCTGGGCTGCTACCACCGCGTGTTGACGTATGACCAGTTGGATGCCATCGCTGCCGATCGTGCCTGCGTTTACGTCGATTTTGCGGGCAATGCCGATCTGCGTAAAGCCATTCACACGCGCTTCGTCAACCTCAAATACAGTTGCTCGATTGGCGGCACGCACGTTGAAAATTTAGGCGGCGGCAAAGACCTGCCGGGGCCGCGCGCCATACTGTTTTTTGCGCCGTCACAAATTAAGAAGCGAGCCACCGAATGGGGCCCGCAGGAGTTTGGGAAACGCATGGTGCAGGCCTGGTTTGCGTTCACCAAGGTGGCGTGTGACCCGGCTAAGCCGTGGATCACCGTTGCCCATCATGCGGGTGCTGACGCTGTCACGTCCGCCTATGCGCAAGTGCTCAAAGGGCAGGGCGATCCGCGCGTGGGGCACATGCTGTCCTTGAGTCGCTCTCCATGAAACTGGCCCTCCTGTCAGACATTCACGCCAACATCCAAGCGCTTGACACCTGCCTTGACCATGCCCTGAACCAAGGCGCGGAGCAGTTTGTGCTGTTGGGCGATTTTGTCGGATACGGGGCCAACCCGGTTGAAGTGGTTCAGCGCGTGCAGGCTCTGGCGGCAGATGGCGCGCTTGTGATCAAGGGCAACCACGATGCGGGGGCGGTGTCGCCGCCGCTGTTCGCCCGCACGGTAGGCGACAGCACAACGGCCTGGACGCACGCGCAGCTGCGCCCCGAGCAACGCGCGTTCCTGCATCAGTTGCCCATGGTGATGCAACACGGCTCCATCCTGCTGCTGCACGCAAGCGCGGATGGCCCCGAGCTGTGGCGCTATGTTTACACGGGCACGGCAGCCGCCGCCAGCCTGGGCGCTGCGGCTACCTTGCCGGATGTGCGCCATGTGTTCGGCGGGCACGTGCACCACCAAACGCTGTACGTGGGGCGCGGTGGGCAAGACGTGTCCAAGCTTTCGCCGCTGCCGGGTGTCAGCGTTGCCTTGCCGATGGAGCGGCACTGGCTGGTCACCATTGGCTCGGTCGGTCAGCCGCGCGACGGCAACCCGCGCGCCATGTACGCTACGTTCGACACAGAAAGCCTGGCCTTGACGTTTCACCGCGTGGCCTACGACCACCACGCCGCTGCCGATGCAATCGTGCAAGCTGGCCTGCCTGCGTGGTTAGCCGCGCGGCTGGCGCTGGGTCGTTAACGGTGTGGTTAGACTGCTCGTGTGCAAAAAATCATTGAAAAAACCGACGGGCTGCATCCGTTTGAGACCCTCACCCCCGATGTGGTGATGGACGCGCTGGCCAGCGTCGGCCTGTACGGTGACGGGCGGCTGCAAGCCTTGAGCTCTTACGAGAACCGCGTCTACCAACTGCATCTGGAGGATGGCCAGATCGTCGTCGCCAAGTTCTACCGACCCGAGCGTTGGAGCGATGCGCAAATCGAAGAAGAGCACAGCTTCAGCGCCGAGCTGATGGCCGCCGAAATCCCCGTGATCGGCCCGTTGACTTTGAACGGCGCCACCTTGCATCACTTCGCAGGATTCGCCTTCAGCGTGAGCCCGCGCCGAGGTGGCCGAGCGCCCGAGCTGGATAATTTTGAGGTGCTGGAGTGGATTGGCCGCTTCCTCGCGCGCATCCACACCGTGGGTGCCGCCAAGCCATTCACCAGCCGCCCCGCGCTGGATCTGCAAAGCTTTGGAACCGACTCGCGCGATTGGTTGCTCGGCCAGCAAATCATTCCGCTGGATGTGCAGTCAGCGTGGCAGGACATGTCAGCCAAGGCGCTAGAAGTTGTTGCGCGCGAATTCGCACCGCAGGGCACGTTCAAGTCGCTGCGCCTTCATGGCGACTGTCACCCCGGCAACATCTTATGGACGCCCGTCGATGCACCCGCCAGCAGCGGCCCCGGCCCGCATTTTGTCGACCTGGACGATGCTCGCACCGGCCCCGCAGTGCAAGACCTGTGGATGCTGATCAGCGGTGACCGCACCCAGCGCACACGCCAGCTCGGCGCCTTGGTCGACGGCTATGAGCAGTTCCGCGAGTTCGACCGCCGCGAGCTCGCCCTGATCGAACCCCTGCGCACCTTGCGTCTCATCCACTACAGCGCCTGGCTAGCCCGCCGCTGGGCCGATCCCACCTTTCCCATCAACTTCCCATGGTTCGGCAGCAGCGACTATTGGAAGGGCCAGGTGCTGATGCTGGAGGAGCAGATTGAGGCGATGGGGGAAGAGGCGTTGGTGGTGTGACGGTTCTATTGATACCCAACATAGGTACTTAATCCATGATGACATCTCCAAGCCAACAACTGGCCACATTCGCCGCTGAACTCAGCTTTGATGCAATCCCGCCGTCTGTCATCCGTAAAACTGAGGATCTGCTGGTCGACTGGTTTGGCTCCTGCGTCGCAGGCAAAGGTGCGAGGGCGGTGGAGACGATTGCTTCTTTCGCACAGCAAATGGGGCCATCGTCTGGCAGTGCCGAGGTTTTGATCAACCGCAGCCGTACCAGTGCCTACTTTGCCGCGCAGGTCAACGCCGCTGCGTCGCACGTGGTCGAGCAAGACGATGTGCACAACGGTTCAGTGTTTCATCCGGCGACGGTGGTGTTCCCCGTCGCGCTGGCGCTCGCGCAGACCCACGGCAGCACGGGTAAGCAGATGTTGACGGCTGCTGTCGCCGGCTACGAAGTGGGCATTCGGGTGGGGGAGTTTTTGGGTCGCTCGCATTACAAAGTTTTTCACACCACGGGCACCGCAGGCACGCTGGCGGCTGCGGCCACGGCGGGGAATCTGCTCGGGCTCAATCCGGCGCAAATGCTGCATGCGCTGGGCTCAGCGGGCACCCAGGCGGCCGGATTGTGGGAGTTTTTGCGCACAGCGGCAGATTCCAAGCAGTTGCACACTGCGCACGCGGCCGGTGCGGGCTTGATGTCAGCGAGCCTGGCGAAAGACGGATTCACGGGTGCCGCACAAATTCTGGAAGGCATGCAGGGCATGGCCGCTGGCATGTCCACCGATGCGGATCCGGCCAAGCTGACGGACGGACTGAACACGCGCTGGGCCACGGTGGAGACATCGTTCAAGTATCACGCCTGCTGTCGCCATACCCACCCAGCGGCTGATGCGCTGCATCAGGTGATGACCGCTAATAGCTTGAACCCCGTAGATGTTGCGAAGGTAGTCACCCACGTCCATCAGGGTGCGATCGATGTGCTGGGCCCCGTGGTCAACCCCAGCACCGTGCATCAAAGCAAGTTCTCGATGGGCACGGTGCTGGGCCTGGTGGCGCAATTCGGCCATGCCGGGCTGGCGGAGTTTGACCAACATTTCAATTCGGAAAAAACGGTTGCCTTTTGTAATCGCGTCAGCATGGTGCTCGATACCGAGGTGGACAGCGCCTACCCCAAACGCTGGATTGGCAAAGTCACCGTCACAACCACCGATGGCCGCAGCCTCCACGGGCGGGTGGATGAGCCCAAAGGCGACCCTGGTAACACCTTGAGCCGTGACGAAATCACCGCCAAGGCGCTGCGGCTGGCAGCCTACAGCGATGGTGCCAATCCGGCAGAGATGCGGTTGGCGATGGAGCGGCTTTGGAGCATGGCATACATCAACAAAGTAGGGTTGCTACTAGTTTGACTCAAGGGATTCCTCCAATTGAAATTGCGTAAATTCGCGGCAAAAATACGGCGTTGTATTGCATTTGCGAGATGAGCATTTTTTTTACAGGAAACCCATGAAACTTCACCTCAAACCTTTACGCGTCCTGGGCCACGTGCTGGCCGCTGCAGTGTGTTTGTCCGCTGCGCCATCATTTGCGCAAACGGCCTATCCCGACAAAGCCATCAGCCTGATCGTGCCCTTCGCCGCAGGTGGCCCCACTGACGTGATGGCCCGCATGATCGCCATCCCCATGGGTAAATCCCTGGGCCAAACCGTTTTGGTTGAAAACGCTGTGGGTGCAGGCGGAACCATCGGTGCAAGCAAGGTTGCGCGCGCCGCCCCCAACGGTTACACGATCTTCCTGCACCACATGGGCATGGCCACCGCGCCTGCGCTTTATAAAAAGCTCACCTACGACCCGCTCAAAGACTTCGAGTACATCGGCCAGGTGGCAGACGTGCCGATGACGCTGCTGGCGCGCAAAGACTTCCCGGCCACCACGTTTGCCGAGTTGCAAACCTACGTCAAAGCCAACCGAGACAAAGTATCACTGGCTAACGCTGGTTTGGGCGCTGTATCGCACCTGTGCGGTCTGCTGTTCATGACCGCGATTGAAGTGGATTTGATCACTGTGCCTTTCTCAGGTACTGGCCCGGCGATGAATGCGCTGCTCGGCGGCCAGGTGGATTTGCTGTGCGATCAAACGACCCAGACGGTGCCGATCATCAAGGACGGGCGCGTGAAAGTGTTTGGCGTGACGACGCTCAATCGCCTTGCCGCCTTGCCGAATGTGCCCACGCTGGACGAGCAGGGCCTCAAAGGGTTTGAAGTGAAGGTTTGGCACGGCATGTACGCCCCCAAAGGCACGCCGCCGGCCGTGTTGGACAAGATTGGCATTGCCCTGCGCGCCGCCATGCAAGACCCAGCAGTCAAACAGCGCTTGACCGACTTGAGTTCAGACATTGTGAGCGCTGACAGAATGACACCGTTGGGTCTAAAGTCCTTCCTGGAATCTGAAACCGCCAAGTGGGGGCCGGTGATCAAGAAGGCTGGGATTTACGCAGATTGAGTTTGTCCCGAAGTCAGTTCGGGGAGATTACCGCAAGCTGCGGCGAAACAAGCTGAACAGCCGCTCCCAATGGCGCTCGGCCGCAGGTTGGTTGAAGATGCCCGCGCGCTTGGGGAACACAAAGCCGTGCTCCACTGCCGGGTACCACTCGATGCGGTGCGCAACCCCCGCCGCCTTCAGTGACGATTCCAGTTTCTCAATATCCGCAGGCGGTGCCCATTTGTCGATCTCGGCGCAGGCAAAGTAGCTTTCGCACTTGATCTTGGGTGCCATCAGGTGTGGCGAGTCAGGCGTGTCATTCGCCATGTTGGCACCGTGGATGGAGGCAATGCTGTTGATGCGGCCTGGAAATTCCGCCGCAGCCCACATCACAAATGGCCCGCTCATGCAGTAGCCGACCATGCCGATGCGGGCCGCGTTTGCTTCGGGCTGGGCATCCACAAACTTCAGCAAGGCGGCGGTGTCGACAAGCGTGGTGCGGCGATCCAGCGAATGCATGAAGGTGAACATCTCCGCCATAGCCGCCTCGGTGCGCTCCTTCAGCCAGAAGTCGCGTGACTTTCGGTAGTACAGGTTGGGCAAGATCACGTAGTAGCCGACCGATGCCAGGCGTCGCGCCATGTCATGCAGCTCTTCGCGCTTGCCGGGTGCATCCATGTAGAAGAGCACCACCGGGTGCGGGCCGTTTTCATCGGGGTGAACGATGAAGGTGTTCATGCTGCCGTCAGCGGTGGGGATGTCCAGGTGTTTTTCGATCATGGGGGCCTTAAGTCACAATGGGTAGTCTCACATTGTTACCTGAAATTTACCATGTCACTTGCTTTCGCCTCACGGCTCCAAAACGTCGAAACCTCCGCCATCCGCGAACTCTTCAAACTGTTGGGCAAGCCTGGCATCATCAGCTTTGCAGGTGGCTTTCCCGATCCTGCGCTGTTCGATGTCGAAGGCATCCGCATGGCGAGCGGGCAGGTGCTGCGCGACAACCCCGGCCCGGTGCTGCAATATGGCGCGACCGAAGGCTGGAACCCGCTGCGCGAGGCGTTAAGCCAGCACATGGCCAAAAAAGGCATCACCGCCAAGCCCGAAGAAATCATCACCACCACCGGCAGTCAGCAGGGCCTGGACTTGATTGGCAAAACCATGGTCAACCCTGGCAACAAAGTCATCGTCGAAGGCCCCACCTTCCTCGCCACCATCCAGTGCTTTCGCCTGTACGGCGCTGACATCGTCACCGCGCCGATTGATGCCGATGGCGTGAAGGTCGACGTGCTGGAGCAGCTATTCATCGAGCACAAGCCGAAGTTCATCTACCTTGTGCCCACCTTCGGTAACCCCAGCGGTGCGATGCTGAGCCTGGCGCGGCGCAAGCGCGTGCTGGAGCTGGCCGTGCAATACAAAGTGCTGGTGGTCGAAGACGATCCGTATGGCGAGCTGTACTTTGACGCTCCACCCCCGCCCAGCATGATGGCGATGACAGAGCAAGTCGAAGGCTCACGCGAATGGATTGCCTACTGCGGCTCTTTTTCAAAAGTTCTAAGCCCCGGCATCCGCGTAGGCTGGATGATCGCCCAGCCCCAGCTGCTCGCCAACGCCGTCATGTGCAAACAGTTCAGCGATGCCCACACCAGCAACCTAACCCAAGCCATCGCCGCGAAATACCTGTCGATGAACCGCATGAACGCCGCCCTGGACATCGTGCGCAAAACCTACGCCCAGCGCGCCCAAACCATGGCCCACTGCCTCAAAAAAGAACTGGGTGATGCCATCACTTTCAGCCAACCCCAAGGCGGCATGTTCTTCTGGACGCGCCTGACAGCGCCCGGTGCCGATGCCGCCGAGTTCGCCAAACGCGCGATAGAGAAGCTGGTCGCCTTCGTGCCTGGCGCGCCGTTTTATGCCACCAATCCTGACCG
>JANOTO010000158.1:0-3441 GCA_031416395.1 Rhodoferax sp.
GAAGGCGCTGGCAAGCACTTGGCGGCAGGAGCCAAAAAGGTTGTGATCTCCGCCCCGAGCAAAGACGACACGCCGATGTTCGTGTTTGGCGTGAACGACAAAACCTACAAGGGGGAGGCGATCATCTCCAACGCGTCGTGCACCACCAACTGCCTGGCGCCGCTGGCCAAGGTACTGCATGACAAATGGGGTATCAAGCGCGGGCTGATGACGACTGTGCATGCCGCCACCGCCACGCAGAAAACCGTGGACGGCCCCAGCAACAAAGACTGGCGTGGTGGCCGTGGCATTTTGGAGAACATCATTCCTAGTAGCACCGGCGCGGCCAAGGCGGTGGGCGTGGTCATTCCTGATCTGAACAAAAAGCTCACTGGCATGTCGTTTCGCGTACCCACGTCAGACGTGTCGGTGGTGGACTTGACCTGCGAGCTGAACAAAGAGGCGACGATGAAGGAGATCTGCGCCGAGATGAAGGCGCAATCTGAAGGCGCACTCAAAGGCATCTTGGGTTACACCGAAGACAAGGTAGTCGCCACTGACTTCCGTGGCGATGCACGCACATCGATTTTCGATGCCGATGCCAGCATTGCGCTGGACGGCACCTTCGTCAAGCTGGTGAGCTGGTATGACAACGAATGGGGCTACTCGAACAAGACTCTGGAGATGGTGCGGGTGGTGGTGCGCTGACTGCCGTAGCGTCGTAGAAATTGCAGCAACTGGGTCTGTGGGCAACTGCAAGCCAGGGCGAATGCTTGCTTGCAAAGTGCTATAATATATGTAGCTATTTGTATATAATATGCGAGAGCTAGGTGCCGATTTGATTCTAAATTTCACCAGTTTGCCGTCAGTTAACAATAAATTAACCTGGGGGTTAATTTTTTAGGTAAACAGCAACTACTTCGCTGGCGCTGACGGCTTTCGCAAAGGCCCTAGCAGCGGCTTCAAACCGTTGTGGTCAATCTCTTGCATCAACGCCAGTAATCTGCCAATCTCGCCCTTCGGGAAGCCTTCGCGCGCGAACCAATTGAGGTAATTGCCCGGCAGGTCAGCAATCACGCAGCCCTTGTGTTTGCCAAAGGGCATTTCAAGCGTCACCAGTTTTTCAAGGTCTTCAGGCTGCATGGTTGGCAATCAAGGGCGACGGCAGGCTTAAGCGCCTGCAAAAGCTGATGCGCTGCGTCGTCCCAATCCACGGGCAACTGCTGCTTGGCATTCAGATAGTGGTGAGTGAAAACATCCAGATAGGCATCCAGCACCTCGGCTGCAGGCGCTTCATCCGCCAGCTCCAGGCACAGCGCGGCCACCTCGGAGGTGCAAAAGTGATCATCCCGCCGGGAGCGGCGCAGGCGGTAGCTCGACAAGCGCTCCGGCTGCAAACTCAGCACCGGCAAATGATCGAGATACGGGCTCTTGCGAAACATCTTGCGCGCCTCGGGCCAGGTGCCGTCGAGCAAAACAAACAAAGGCCGCTTTTCATTCGCTGGCCCGATCTCAGTCACCACCCGCTCGGCCACCACAAACTCGCCGGGAAACACCACATACGGCTGCCACTGCGGGTCGGCCAACAGGGCCACGAGTGCCGGGTCAACTTCGGTGCGCGCCCAGCCGAAGGCAAAGGTGTCGGTCACCACGTCAGCAATCAACCAGCCGGTGTTGCTGGGTTTGAGCGGCTCAATGTCAGCCATGATCAGGCAGACCCCGGCACGGGTGGGCACAGCAGGCCGCAAAGCGCACAGGCAGTGGCTGGGCACCAGCCGACACCCCGCGCAGCGCTCACCGCGTGGCCCGCCCCGGGCGAGGAACGGCTTGGCGCTGCGGGCCAGGCGCGCAGCACGCAGGCGGGCGACGGCGTGATTCATGGGGCTTGATTGTCGCGGCTTGCTGCGCCGGGCTCCAGGACGCCGCAATCAGGACTATGCTCCACCCCTTTGCAGCAAAACACCATGACAACGCAATCCCCTGACCCCCTTCAGCAAGCTCGATTGTGGGGCGACGACCAGTGGACGGCGCGCGTCGTCAAGAACGAAGACGATGACGGCTGGGCCGTTGCAATGTACCTGGCCGGCCAATCGGAGCCCGCTTTGGTGGGCCCGTGGACGATGGGGCGGGACAAAAAGAACCCCAAACCCCTGGACACGGCGGCCTTCCATACGCTGGTCAAGACCGCCAAAGAGTTCATCCGCCGCTCCGAGCAACAACGCCACGCCGAACTCAATAAGAACGTGACCGTCACGGCAGACGGCAGCCGCATTCGGGTGGAACTGGCCATCGTGCCAGACGACGAGGGCGCCACCGCCACACTGCGGGCGCAGACCGAGCTGGGCGAAGAACTCGGCCGGGCTCGCGTTGCGCCTACTTTTCGGCTGACGCTTGACAGCGCGCAGGCCTGGATTGAATCGGGCTACGCGCGGCCCCAGTGACGCGGCCGAAACGGCCACAGCCCAGGCAACGCCAACACGAGGGGCGCAGCTGATGGGTTTGCCAGCAGTGTTTCTGTTCGGCACCCAAATCAGTAAACCGCGTCATGGTCGCCCACGTTCACCGGGATGATCTGCTGGTCTTGAATCAACAGCTCCAGCGTGATGCGGTAAGACAGGTTGATGGAGACAGAATGCAGACCCTCAAACTTACCTCGCAAGGCATGTAGACGCAGCGACGGGTGTCCGGGGTTCCCCTCCAGCAACTGGAGCGTCTTGAGGTAAGTGCCGCGCAACGCCGGGTGCTGTTTCAAAAACCTGGCGGCGCGGCGGTTGTATTGTTCGGTAAAGAGCAGGGCAAACGGCATTGGCGGCACGCTTACAAAGCATTCACATTCACCGCATTCAGCGCATCCAGCCGCGCCAAGTGGGCCTCAGGCGACTCCTGCACCGTGCGTCCAGCGGCCAGGTCGGCGCGGGTCTCGGCCAGGGCGGCATCCAGCTCACATTCGCGCAGGTAGTGGTAATGCGAAATATCCATCACCACAAACCTGTCTTTGCCCCGCACCGACACAATGACTTCGGGCGATGTGCTGAGCGCCAATTCGATGGCTGAAATGCCCTTTGTTTTAAGGTCGTTGGCGCTGATGTGGGTCATTGATAGTTTTGGAGTACTATTAATCGTGTGATTGATAGTGCCATATATGTTGCGATTGAGCAAGCGATCGGTTGGCGCGCCAGGTCAAATTGGGATGGAAATCAGCAGCCCCGGCTGCTGGTGCCGCAAAAACACGAACTCACCACGCAAGAGGCGGCCAATTTTCTGAACGTATCGCGCCCCTTCGTCATCAAGGAAATCGAGGCCAACCGCCTGAAATGCCGCAAGGTCAACCCGCATCCGCAAGAGTCAGAAATACACCGCCGTCAACAAAGACGGCTTTGAAGTGGACATCATCCGACGTGAGCGCGCGGACAACGACCCGCACCCCATCAAGCTCAGTGACGAGGATGAGGACTTTTGGGT
>JANOTO010000159.1:0-6829 GCA_031416395.1 Rhodoferax sp.
CACAAAGTACAGGCCGCGCACGCGAAGTGATGGCAGGCCGGCCAATACCCCGGCCAGTGCGCCCGCAACACCTGCTGCCACCAATACCAGCGGAAATGGCCAACCCCATTGCGAGCCGGTGATGGCAGCGGTCATCGCGCCTACGGCATAAAACGCGGCGTGGCCGATTGAAATCAACCCTGCGCAGCCCGTCAAATAGTTGAGAGACAAAGCGCCCAGCATGGCGATCAGCATCAGGTTGACCTGGCTTAGACCCAAGTTGAGCAACTGCATGTTGGACAGACGAAAGCCAAAAATCGCTCGGTCGGTCAGCACTACAGGCACATAGCACAGCAGTGCGACAACGAAGATCAGCCAAACCCAGCGCCAAGGACTTTTACCCGTCGCGCCTGCAATACCAGGCACGGGTGTAGAAACAGTGGATATCATGAAAATCTAGACGCGCCCGAGTTCGCGCTGGCCAAACAGACCCCAGGGGCGAACCATCAGGATCAGCATCAATAAAACGTAAATGAGAATGTCGCTCGATTTCGGCGATATGTAAGTGCCGGCGAATTGTTCAATGAGCCCGACCAACAGCCCGCCAATGATGGCACCGGGAATGCTCTGCATGCCGCCGATCACCACCGCTGGAAGGGCCAGCAGGCCAATGCTTTCCAGCTCCGTCGAAACAATTTGAAGTTGGCCCAAAAACAGGCCGCCAATGCCGGCCAATACGCTGCCGATAGCCCAAGCCAGCCGGTTCATCACATTGACGTTGACACCGGAGACCACCGCCGCTTCGTGGTTGTCTGCGGTGGCCCGCATCAAAAGACCCACCGAGGTGAAACGGAAGAAAGCGAAGAACCCTGCCATGCAAGCCCAGCTCACCAGCGCTGCCACTAGATGCAGTTGGGAAATCCGCACGCCGCCGATCAGGAAAATACTGGCGGGCAGCGGCGTTACAAGGGTGCGTCCTTGCGGGCCATAACTGATCTCAATCACGGCGCGCAGGACAATGGACAGCGCAATTGTCAGCATGATGACTGACAACATCGGCCGACCGGCCAAAGGCTGTATCAACAACACGTGAACCACGACACCTAAGGCCGCGCAACTGCCGATGATGGCTGCAATGGCCAGCGGAAACGGCAACCCCAAAAGGGTGATCGCGGTGACGGCGAAAAACGCGCCACACACCACAAACATGCCCTGTGCAAAATTGAACACGTCGGTGGCTTTGTAAACCACCGCGAATCCGAGGGCCACCAATCCATAGATGCTGCCCAAGGCTAAACCGCTGAACAGGACTTGGGCGAACATCGGGAACCTTTGATTAAGTTTGGATTGGCTCAGCAAAGTGGTTTTGCAAGCGCGAACCTTAAAGCTACTTGATGAACTTCAAGTAATCGGCAAACTCGCCATACGGTTTGTACTTCTTGGCGGCAAAGTCATACCCGATCACTCGGAAGGCGACCGGGCCAGTTTTGTTGTCGGTAGTGAACGTGATCGGTGCGGACAAGCCTTTGGTGTCGACCGTGAAACCCTTGTTCATCGACTCAATCAGCTTGACGCGCGTTGGCTCGGCACCCGTCTTGGCAATCGCTTCAGCGGACATTTGTGCGACGGTCCAGCCGGCCACGTAATTGATATCTTCCTTGATCGCGCTGTGGTTGTATTTGTCAGCCGCTGCCATCATTTCGCGGCTACCGGGTGACTGGTCGGTGCCGCCGGGCGTGAAGCAGCTCACCACGTTGTAGTTGGCACCCGCCTCAGGCCCCATGGCCGTGTAAATCTGCGGTGCCAGCAAATAGGAGATGCCAAATGCCGGGATCTTCAGGCCGTATTGCTGCATCGCCTTCATCGTGAGGATGGCCGTGTTGGGCACGCCATAGATGGTAATGAAATCGGGCTTCTGGGCAATAATTTCAAGCACCTGCGGGGTGACATCGGCGGCAGTGATCTTCATGGTCACCAGGCTGGAAGTCCCGCCAAGCTTGGCTGCTGCGGCTGCGACCATTTGGGAGTATTCAACACCACCCGCACTTTCAATCGACACCACCATGACTTTGGGGGCCTTGAGCTTCAGCAATTCGGTGTAGTAACCCACGCCGGTTTGAGCCATTTGGGGATAACCGCAAAACCCGCCATAGACCAGCGGTGAGACCGGCTCAGACAACGGCTTGGTGGTGGTGTAGGTGCCGACGATAGGCACTTTGCCTGCGCGAATGGTGGGTGCCAATGAAACCTGTGAGCTGGAGGAGCCCATGCCGGAAATCGCCAGAACCGGTGTTTGGCCAACCAGTTTTTCGTAATTGATTTTGTCTTGCGCCGGGTTGAAGCGGCTGTCTTCGGCCAAGACGTTGATCTTGCGACCATTCACGCCACCGGCCTCATTGAGCTTGCGCATGTACGCCTGGAAGCCATTGGCCCAGACACTTTGTGACGCGGAAGCCGGGCCGCTCAAGTCCATCATCACGCCCCAGTCAATGCGGTCTTTGTAGACACCGTCGGCAGGGGACTCGAACTGCGCCATGGCACCGACTGAAAAGCCGGTGAGCGCCAGCGCCAGGGAGAATTTCGCTGCGCGGGTGCGAAGCCCGAAGCGGGTTGATCCGCAGGTGGGGGCAAGGCGTGAGGGTTTGACTTTCATGTTGTCTCCAAGGTTATGCACTGAGTGCAGGGTGTGCTGTAGCAAACATTCTGGATATCGCGCCTATCGTGGCTGTCGTGACTGTCGTGGTTAGCGACGATTACTTCTCTTTTTTGAAAAGTATACCACTCAGTAGCTTTTGTGTGTTCATGAGTAGGTTTTCCTTCTCGGTGTTTTCCCTAGAGTGCCGCGCCACCATCCATGGCGACCTCCGAGCCGGTCATGTAGCGGCTCTCATCTGACAGCAGAAACAACACCAATCCGGCGATCTCTTCCTTGGTGCCCAGGCGTTTCATGGGCACCTGCTGGACGCGGCGCAAGTTCTCTTCGCGCGAACGCACATCCAGCATATTGGTGTCAATTGGGCCTGGATGCACCGAATTGACCCGGATGTTTTTGGGCGCGAGTTCAAGTGCTGCGGCCTTTGTCATGCCACGCACCGCCCATTTGCTGGCGGTGTAGGCGATGGCGTTGGACGCGCTGCGCAACGCCACGGTGGAGGACATGTTCACGATGGCTCCGCCGCCGTTTTGATCCAGCGCGGCAATCACAGAGCGCATCCCCAAGAACGTGCCCAACTGGTTGATGCGGGTGTGCCGCTCAAACTCGGCGGCTCCGGTGTCGAGCATTGGCAAAGGGGTGTAAACACCGGCGTTGTTGACGAGCCCGTGCAACTTCCCTAGCCGCTGGGCTGCGGTGACCGCATCGCTCCATGCGCTTTCGCTGGTCACATCCAGCGGTTGAAAAACGCAGGCAGCGCCCAGCTCATTGGCAAGTTGGTGCCCCTCGTCCACTAGCACATCGCCGATGACGACCTTGCCACCCTCGGCCACGAGTCGCCGCGCCTGTGCCGAGCCCAAACCTCGCGCACCGCCAGAAATCAAAAACACTTGTCCATTGAATCGGTTCATGTTGAAGTCCTCATGCAGCCTGCTCACGCAACGCGGGTTGCGGCTCGAACAGAAAACCACGGTAGCCGCTTGCTGCGATGTCGTTGCAGATGTCGGTATAAGCGCCCAGGCCACCGATGTAGGGCAGGAAAACACGCGGCTTGCCCGGAATGTTGGCCCCCATGTACCAGGACTGTGTGCCCGTGAAAAGCGTTTTGGAGGCTACCTCGTTGACATGGGCCACCCAGTCATCCTCTGCGGTCTGGGTCGGTTCGGCGACGACGCTGCGCTTGGCCTGCATCTGCCCGATGCAATCGGAAATCCATTCGACATGCTGCTCAATGGCCATGATCACATTGGTCAATACCGATGGGCTGCCAGGGCCAGTGATGAGGAAAAAATTGGGGAAGCCCACCGTCATCAAGCCCAGGTACGTGCGTGGCCCGGCCGTCCATTTGTCTTTAAGGGCCTGCCCACGCCTGCCACGAATATCAATGCGATCCAGCGCGCCCGTGACTGCGTCATAGCCAGTGGCGAAGACGATGCTGTCCAGCTCATGAACGCCCGCCTGCGTACGAATGCCCGTGGGCACTATCGCTTCGATGGGTGCCGCCTTCAGGTCAACCAGACTCACATGCGGCTGATTGAATGTCTCGTAGTAGTCGGTATCGACGCAGATTCTCTTGGTGCCGATGGCATGGTCAGTCGGGGCCAGCAGCTTGGCAACCTGCGGGTCTTTGACGGTGCTGCGAATCTTGTTGCGTACAAATTCGGCGGCATCGTCATTGGCCTTTTTGTTGGAGTAAATGTCGTTGAAGGCGTGGGTATAGTTGGCACCACCCTTGGCCCAGCGCCGCTCGTACTCCTGCTGGCGCGCTTGTTCGCTGACATCGGCGCTAGCGAACTGGCTGTACTCGTACAAGATACCGGAGCGTGTGGTCTTGGCCTGCTTTCTGTGCGCCGCGTAGTTGACCTTCCAGGCCTGCTGCTCGTCCTGTGGCAACGGGCGGTTCCACGCAGGGATGCTGAAGTTGGGGGTACGCTGAAATACAACCACTTGTGCAGCCTGCTTGGCAATCTGAGGAATGCTCTGAATGCCCGACGAGCCGGTGCCAATGATGCCAACGCGTTGCCCGGTGAAATCCACCTGCTCATGCGGCCAACTGCCAGTGTGGTACCACTTGCCTTTAAAGTCCGCCAGCCCAGGCATCTCCGGCACACGTGCCGCAGACAGACAGCCGCCCGCAGAGATCAGAAAGCGCGATGTCACCCGGTCGCCGCCTCCGGTTGTGGTTGTCCAGCGCTTGTTTGACTCATCGTACGTGGCGCTGGTCACCCGCGCGGTGAGCTGGATGTCAGGGCGCAGTCCAAACCGGTCGGCTACGTGGTTGATGTAGCGCAGTATTTCGGCCTGCTTGGGGTAGCGCTCGGTCCACTGCCACTCTTGCTGGAGTTCCTCGCTGAACGAGTAGGAATACTGCATGCTCTCCACGTCGCAGCGGGCGCCGGGGTAGCGGTTCCAGTACCAGGTGCCGCCCACGCCGTCGCCCGCCTCGAAGACCCGCGCCGTCAGGCCGAGCTGGCGCAGCTTGTACAGCATGTAGAGTCCGGCAAAACCGGCGCCGATGACGACCGCATCGAAGTGCCTGGTTTCAGTTTGGTTTGAATGGCTCATGAGATTCTCCATATCCGCAGGGTCAAAGCGGGTTTCAGGTTGAGCACCGAACGCCAGGCTAAGCCGAGGCCGTTCCACGGTGCAATGCATCACCTATCAAGGCACCGACGTGATCAACCATCAGGTTGCTGGCGCGGATAAGCCTACCGTGCATCAGCATGCCGTGCATGTGATCGCTTAGGTGGATGGTGGTGACCCGCACGCCGTCGTCTTCCAGCCGACGTGCGTAGGCGCGCCCTTCGTCGCACAGTGGGTCGTGGGCGACGGTGACGACCAACGCAGGCGGCGTGCCGCGCAGGCTGGCTGCCTTCATGGGCGAGGCCCGCCAGTCCAGTCGGTCGCTGGCGTTTGGCGTGTAGTGGTTGATGAAGTAGTGCATGGTGGCTGCCGTCAAGGGCACACCCGATGTCACGCGCTGATAAGAATCACTGCTCGCCGTCAAGTCCACCACCGGGTAAATCAACGCTTGGAAGATGGTTGCGGGGGCGCTGCCATCGCGTCCCATCAGCGCCAGCACCGCCGCCAAGTTGCCGCCAGCGCTGTCGCCACCCACGCCGATGCGCTTTGGTGCTACAGACAACGCCTGTGCGTTATCGCTGACCCATTGCAACGCAGCCACGCTGTCGTCAAGCGCTGCGGGAAAGCGGTGCTCGGGTGCCAGCCGGTAGTCCACGGCCACAACACAAATGCGGGCACGGTTGGCGAAGGCGCGGCAAACGCGGTCATGGCTCTCCAGATCACCGATGACCCAACCACCGCCATGCAGGAAGACCAGGCAGGGCAGCGTCTCGTCAGGCTGGGTGCCCGCGCCCCGGAAAACGCGCAGAGCGAGGCCCCCGGTTTTGGTCGGGATTGTCACGTCACGCACTGAAGCCACGTCTTCCGTGGCGGGCTGCAGCACGTCTCGCCCGGCGGCATAGGCGGCGCGCGCCTGCTCGGGTGTCAGATCCTGAAACGGGCGGGCCCCGGCCTTGCGGCTCATCTCCAACAGGTTTTCAACTTCTGGGTTCAGTGCGGGCATGGCAAGTGTTCCTTGATGTGGGCTCGATGGTTGGACGAGATTGGGGCGAATCACTCGCCCTTCCAGACGGGTACTCGGCGCTGTGCAAAGGCGGTTGCGCCTTCGCGCGCATCGGCGGATTTGAGCAAATGCCCGGTGATCGCTTCCTGGCGCGCAAACATATCGGCCATGGGCCAGTCGCGCTGCTCGATGATCACTTGTTTGCTTGCGGCTACTGCCAAGGGCGCGTTGGCCATGATGCGCCGCGCCAGCTTTTTGGCTTCTTCCAATGCTTGGCCGGGCTCCACAAGGGCATTGATGAGCCCAAACTGGAACAGGCGTTCGGCAGAAATCAAGTCGCCGGTGAGTGCCGCCTCCATTGCAATGCGCTGCGGGATCAGGCGTGGCAGGCGCATGAGGCCGCCGGCGGCCGCCGCCAAGCCGCGCTTGACCTCGGGCAGGCCGAACTGCGCGTTGCGCGCCGCGACGACCAGGTCACACGCCAACACCGACTCGAATCCGCCGGCCAGTGCGTAGCCTTCGACGGCTGCAATGAGCGGCTTGCGGGGTGGCGTCATGGCGATACCCAGAATGCCTCGGCCCTTGACGCGGGTGACCTCACCGCGCAAAAA
>JANOTO010000160.1:0-24508 GCA_031416395.1 Rhodoferax sp.
GCTGATTTACCCGACCTTCATCGCACCGCTTTTCAACAAATTCCAACCGCTGGAAGATGAAACGCTGAAGACCCGCGTCACTGCGCTGATGCAGCGCTGCGGCTTTGCGGCCAAGGGCCTGTTTGTGATGGATGGCAGCAAACGAAGCGCCCACGCCAATGCCTACTTCACAGGCTTTGGTGCAGCCAAACGCGTGGTGTTTTACGACACGCTCTTGGCCAAACTGTCGGCGGGTGAGGTGGATGCGGTGCTCGCGCACGAGCTGGGGCACTTCAAGCACAAGCACATCATCAAACGCATCGTGTCGATGTTTGCGATGAGTTTGGCGGGGTTCGCGCTATTGGGTTGGCTGGCGACGCAGGCCTGGTTCTACACGGGCTTAGGCGTTTCGCCAAATTTGAATGCACCCAACGATGCGCTGGCGCTGATGCTGTTCATGCTGGCGGTGCCGGTGTTCAGCTTCTTTATCTCGCCGCTGTTTGCACAGCTCTCGCGCAAGCATGAGTTTGAGGCCGATGCCTACGCGGTTGCGCAGACCAGTGGGGCTGATTTGTCCACCGCCTTGCTCAAACTGTATGAAGATAACGCATCGACGCTCACGCCCGATCCGCTGTTCGTCAAGTTCTACTACTCGCACCCTAGCGCATCCGAGCGGCTGGCGCGCATGGCGGCATGATGTCCCAACTCCCTAAAAAAGACTGGTCCACACAAAAACGCCGCGCGTGCTCGGCGACGGAAATCGTCAGCCATTTGGCCAAATTGGAAGGCTGGAAATTGACGGGCGACGGCGCAGGCGTAGCCGTTGAGAAGACGTTTCACTTTGCCAACTATTTCGAAACGATAGCCTTCGTGAACGCAGTCGCGATGGTCGCTCACAAGCAAGACCATCACCCTGACTTGTCAGTGCATTACAACCGCTGCGTGGTGCGCTTCAACACCCATGACGTGGGCGGTATCTCAGTCTCTGACTTTGACTGCGCCGCGCAGGTTGACGCGTTGCTCGCATGAAGCCAGCCGACACGCTTGAAAAAGGCCTCATTGTTGGTAATTTTGGGCGGCATTTTTTGGTCGAAACGACTGACGGTAAACGCCTGATCTGCCATTCGCGCGGCAAGAAAAGCCAAGGCGTGGTGGGCGACCGCGTGCTGTGGAAGCCCTCGCAAGACGAAGGCACGATTGAAAAAATCGAACCTCGACGCAATCTGTTTTATCGTCAGGACGAGGTTCGCACCAAGTCGTTTGCGGCCAATCTGGATCAAGTGCTGATTTTGATTGCAGCAGAGCCCGAGTTCTCAAGCCACCAACTCTCACGTGCGCTGATCGCAGCCGAGGCCGAGCACATCACCGCGATCATCGGCTTGAACAAGAGCGATTTGGTGGAGCCGTTTGAGCGCGCCTGGGCTTGGCTGCAACCGTATCGGCATATGCACTATGGCGTGTTGCCCCTGTCGCTCAAACGATCCGCTGAGGTTGACCGCGCCGAGTTGCTCAAGCTGCTGGGCGGCAAAACCACCCTGGTGCTTGGCCCCTCTGGCGCAGGCAAAAGCACGCTGATCAACCTGCTGGCGCCTGGCGCCCTGGCACAGACGGGCGAGATCTCGCAAGCTCTCAATGCAGGCAAGCACACCACCACGAGCACGACGTGGTATTGGGTGGATGATGCCAAAACTACCGCGATCATCGATTCGCCAGGCTTTCAGGAGTTTGGGCTGAATCACATTGACCCAGCGCAGCTTGCCGCCTACATGCCCGACCTGAAACCACACGTAGCGAACTGCAAGTTCTACAACTGCACGCATCTGCATGAACCGGGCTGCGGTGTGAAGCCCGCTGTTTCAACATCTGCCGTGCTCGCCGCGCCCGATGAAATCAGCCAGAACCGCTACAAAATCTACAGCGAACTTTTTGCAGAGTTGAGCGAGAACACGGGGCGGTATTGATCTGAACTGTGGATGAGATTCACTGCGCTGCTCTTTTCTGTTCGCGCAACATGAACAGATAAAGGCCTTCAACTTTCTCGCGCGCCCATGGTGTTTTGCGCAAAAACTTCAAGCTCGACGCAACGCTGGGGTCACTCTGAAAACAGCGAACGGGGATGCGCTGACCCAAACCCTCCCAGCCATAGTGCTCGGCCAGCGCCGTCACCATGGCCTCCAGCGTCAAGCCATGCAGAGGGTTGCGCGGCTGGAGCATGGCGTTAACCCAACAAACGCGCCAGAGTCAGCAAGGCCAGCAACACCATCCACATCACAACGGAGCGCCAAACCAGCCCCACGATGCTTCGCAGATGTGCCAGCTCGGGCTCCTGGCCAGGCAGACCCGCAGCGGCTGCGGACGAATCCGCCGCAAGGGATTGCGCCAGATCAGGCGATGTCGCATTGGGGGACACGGCCTCTTTAACCGACGTTGACCACGGCGTTCCAAGGCGCACGTTGACCGCGCCTGATGTGGCCGCAAGGATGACTCCGTTGTTGGAAACCTCGTTGCCGTTGACGCTAGCGCCCTGCGTGTAGGTGCGCCAGGCATCGATCGCTTCTTCAAAACTACCGACGACCGCAAAACCCAAGGCGGTGACGCGTGCGGGCAACCAGTCGATCCAGTGCCAAGCCAAAGTGGCAGTGTCTTGCAAGGCAACGCTGACGGGTTGCAGATGCAGCTTGCTGCGGTGCTTCCAGTAGCGGGTGACAAATTCGCTGACACGGTACAGCACGGCTCCAGCAGGCCCCAAGCCCATCGCCGCCAACACCGAAAACCAGCCGAGCACGCCAAACACATGCCAGTGCGCCGCCAGCACAGAATGCTCGATCACATGGCGCACGATTTCGCTGCGCGGCAACTCGCTTGCGTCCATTTGCCGCCACTTGGCCAGCCGCTCCCGCGCTTGCGCTTCTTCGCCCGCATCCAGAGCGTCGCGAATGCCTGTGAAATGATGGCTGAATTGCCGGAAACCGAGGGTGACGTAGAGCACGGCAATGTTCCAAAGCACTGCGGCCGGCCAGCCCACGCCTACCATCAACAGCCAATGCACGCCCAGAGCAAGCAGCGTCGGCCCGCCCACGGCAAACCCCCAGGCCAGCCAGGCATGGTGCGCCCGGCCTGCGTCAAAGTTTTTGCTGCTCCAGCGCACCCAGGCGCGAATGGTCGCATGCACAGCGTTGCCCCTGGCCAGTGGGCGGGCCTGTTCAAGCAAGAGGGCAAAAAGAATAGCGGTGAAGCTCATGCGCCAATCATACCGGGGCAATGAGTGCCGGTGTGGTGTTGCCAAGACGGCGTTAGGAGCCGCGCCTGCTAAGCCGACAGGAAACGGTAGAAATTGCGCAACATACCCGCCGTCGCACCCCAGATGAAGCGCTGGGTATCCTCATCTTGATACGGCATGGAGAACCACTCGCGGCGCAGTCCATCCGCTTCAAACGCGTGGCGGTGGTGGTTGGCCGGGTTCATCAGGAACTGCAAGGGCACTTCAAACACAGCATCCACTTCATAGTGATTGGGGGTGACGGTAAAACCAGGGTCCACCAGCGCCACCACGGGGGTGATGATGAAAGCACTGCCGGTTTTGTACTCTGACAGGTTGCCCAGCACGGTGACAAACTGCGGCTCCAGGCCCACCTCTTCCTGCGCCTCGCGAAGGGCGGTGGCCGCAGCATCGGCATCGTCCGCATCCGCCTTGCCGCCGGGGAAGGCGATTTGGCCCGAGTGGGTAGACAAATGCGCGGTGCGTTGGGTTAACAGCACCATAGGCCGCTCGCGCATGACGATGGGCACCAGCACGGACGCATGCATCGTCGGGCGGTCTGCGTATTTCATCTCCGTCAGCAGCTCAGGCGTCCACACGGGCGGCTGTGCGAAGCGTTTGCGCAACGCATCGGCGTGAAACTGATCTGGCGATACCGCCGCCAAATGCGAATCCACGCCGATGACTGCGACGGTGCGCGGATCAAAATTCGGCAGTTTTGACAGAGGCACGAATGGCGCAAGAGACTTGGGCGTTGGGACAGCAGACACGGAGATCGACACTCAGGTTGAAACGCAGACGTTAACTTTGGATATTGGGGATGCCAGAATGCAAAAAGCCGCCACAAACTATCGCTGTAGCGGCTTTCATGACCAGCAGGCTGCTTATTCGGCGGTCTTCTTGGCAGGCAGCTTTTCTTTGATACGCGCCGACTTGCCGCTGCGATCACGCAGGTAGTACAGCTTGGCACGGCGCACATCACCACGACGCTTGACTTCAATGCCAGCGATCAGCGGGCTGTAGGTCTGGAACGTACGCTCCACGCCTTCGCCGCTGGAGATCTTGCGCACGATGAAGCCGCTGTTGAGGCCGCGATTGCGCTTGGCAATCACCACGCCTTCGTAAGCCTGCACGCGCTTGCGGGTGCCTTCAACCACGCTCACGCTCACAATGACGGTGTCGCCAGGCGAGAATTCGGGGATTTTTTTGCCGAGACGAGCAATTTCTTCTTGCTCTAGGGTTTGAATCAGATTCATGATTTTCCAATGTGATCTTGCGCGCGCCAGTGTCGGGATGACAGTAAGGGCTCGTTGATCAATTGACTGGCAATTGATACAGGAGCGGCCGGGCAGAGGATCGGTTAGCCTTCTATTATAACCTGATTGAATACAGCCTCATCCAACGCAGTCAAGCGCCCTGCCCCGCGTGCCTGCTCGATCAAGTCAGGACGCGTCGCTGCCGTCAACCGAAGCCGCTGATCACGCCGCCAGCGTTCAATCTGCACGTGGTGGCCTGACAGCAAGGTTTCGGGCACCTGTTTGCCGCGCCAATCCTCGGGCCGGGTGTAGTGCGGGCAATCGAGCAGGCCATCCAGCGCCGGGTTGAAGCTGTCTTGGGCGTGGCTGGCTTCGTCGCCGAGCACGCCGGGTTGCAGGCGCCCAACCGCATCCAGCAACGCCATCGCGGCGATTTCTCCACCCGACAGCACAAAGTCGCCCAGGCTGATTTGCTCGTCCACATACTCATCGATAAACCGCTGGTCTACGCCCTCGTAACGACCACAGATCAAAATCGCGCCGGTGCTTGTCGACCATCGCTCCACGGCCGCATGATTCAAAGGCTTGCCAATGGGCGAGAACAAAACCACGGGTGACGCATCACTTCGCGCTGCACGAATGCTCTGCACGCATTGGGCCAAGGGCTCGGCCATCAGCACCATTCCGGGGCCGCCACCGTAGGCGCGGTCATCCACACGGCGGTAGTTACCCAGCGCGAAATCACGGGGGTTGCTTAAGTTCACCTGAACCTGGCCCGACTCGAACGCGCGGCGCGTGATGCCGCTGGTCAACAGGGGCCCAAACAACTCTGGGAACAGGGTGACGATGTCGAAGCGCATCGGACGTGCGTGATCAGTAATCCGCCTGCCAATCGACCGTGATCACGCGCTTGGGCAGATCTACGTCATCCACATACGCAGCGACAAACGGAATCAAGCGCTCCAGCGGCTTACCATCTTGCAGGTAGTCCATCACCAATACGGTTTGCGCGCCGGTTGAAAGCAACTCTTTGACCTCGCCCAATACCACGCCTTCGCGGTTGACGACGGCCAAGCCAATCAGATCAACCCAGTAATACTCGTCTTTTTCGGCAGTGGGAAAGCTGGCGCGTGAGACAAAGATGCGAGCACCTTTGAGCGCCTCGGCTGCGGTGCGGTCGTCAACGTCTTGTGCCGTAGCAACCACCGTGTCGGAATGCGTTTTTGCTTCGCGAATGGCGAGCTTGAGCACGCCTGAGAAGGTTTTAGCACCTTTTTCAGACGGCAGAATGAACCAGCGTTTGGAAGAAAACAGCGCCTGTGGATCGGCGCTGTGGGACAAGACCTTGAACCAGCCTTTGATGCCCCATGCATCTGCAATGCGCCCGACTTCGATGGCATCCGCTGGCAATTCAGCGGCTTCGAGGCCAGGTAGCATGGGGAAACTTAAGCGGATACAGGTGCTTTTGCAGCAGCCTGAGCGATCAAGCGCTCAACTGTTGGCGAGGCTTGCGCGCCAACGCTGCGCCAGTACGTCAAACGATCCTGAGCAAGGCGGATGCTCTCTTCTTTGGCGGTTGCAATCGGGTTGTAAAAACCGATGCGCTCAATGAAGCGACCATCACGGCGGGTGCGCTTGTCAGCGACCACAATGTTGAAAAACGGGCGAGCTTTTGCACCGCCACGGGCGAGTCGAATAACGACCATGATTAATCCTAGGTTTGCACGAACTTCAAAACGACTGAACCAGCGACACCGCCAAAAACATCATCAAAATGATTTGGAAGCAATCGATGTAGATACGCCCAGGTCACCCTAAAATTCAAAATTCAACAATATTCGGAGTTTGAGACACGCAACTTGACCACCCGGCCAGCGGCACTCTAAATAGCCTTCCATTATAGCCTTTCTAGTTTGAAATACCTCCCATGACCATCATCCGCGCCAGCATTGAGGCCGATTTACCTGAAATCACAGCAATTTACGCACACCACGTGCTCCACGGCACGGGCACATTTGAAATTGATCCGCCGAACCTCGCCGACATGACGTCGCGCCGTGCCGATGTGCTGTCCAAAGGTCTGCCCTATTTGGTGGCGGCAGATTCCGTCTCGGGCCGCGTGCTGGGTTACGCCTACTGCACCTGGTTCAAGCCCCGCCCCGCCTATCGATTTTCAGCAGAAGACTCGGTTTACATCGTGGCTGACGTACACGGCAAAGGCTTGGGACGCGCCTTGCTGGCGGAGCTGGCGGCGCAGGCAGAAAAAATTGGTGTGCGCAAACTGATTGCGGTGATTGGCGACTCCCACAACCTGGGCTCCATCGGCGTACACCGCAGCGTGGGCTTCACGGATGTGGGCGTGCTCAAATCATGCGGCTGGAAGTTTGACCAATGGCTGGATGTGGTGATGATGGAAAAGGCCCTGGGTTTGGGGGATAGCGCGCCCGCCTCACAATAGGGCAATGACAAAGAACAAAACTATCGCGGCCTGGCTGAGCTTTGTCGCAGGCCCACTCGGTCTGCACCGCTTCTACCTCAAAGGCTTCGGCGATCCGCTAGGCTGGGTCTTGCCGGTACCCACTTTCCTCGGACTTTACGGCGTGCTGCGTGCTCGTTCGTTGGGCTTGGACGACGGTTTGAGTTGGGTGCTGATTCCGTTTTTGGGCTTCACCATTGCGGGGTGCTGCCTCATGGCCATCATTTACGGCTTGATGGAACCGGATGCCTGGAACGCGAAGTTCAACGCCACCCAGCCCGTCAGCCCGTCTGCGGGCAAAACGAATTGGCTCACTGTTGGTGCGCTGGTGGGCTCACTAATGATTGGCTCCACCGCGCTGATCGCCAGCGTTGCGTACAGCTTTCAGAGCTTCTTCCAGTACCAGGTCGAAGAGTCTCGAAAGCTGTCGCAATAAATGACTTTTAAAAGATCTGCAGGCTGAGCCAGTAGGCCACCGTCGCGACGAACGCGCTGGCCGGAATGGTGAGAATCCAGGCCCACACGATGTTGCCCGCCACGCCCCAGCGCACTGCGCTGGCGCGCCGCGCCGAGCCCACGCCTACGATGGCACCCGTGATGGTGTGCGTGGTAGAGACTGGAATGCCCAAGCCGGTGGCAATGAACAGCGTAATCGCCCCGCCCGTCTCCGCGCAAAAGCCGCCCACGGGTTTGAGCTTGGTAATCTTTTGCCCCATGGTTTTCACAATCCGCCAGCCGCCAAACATCGTGCCCGCCGCAATAGCGACGTAGCAGCTGATGATCGTCCACATCGGCGGTGATTTGTCCTGCGCCGCCACATAGCCCGTCGCAATCAGTAGCATCCAGATGATGCCAATCGTCTTTTGCGCGTCATTGCCGCCGTGGCCGAGGCTGTAGGCGCCTGCTGAGACCAATTGCAGTCGGCGAAACCAGCCATCAACCCGCGACGGCGTGGTCTTGCGGAAGACCCATGCGACCAGCAGCATCATCAACGAACCCAGCAAAAAACCCAAGAGCGGCGACACAAAAATAAACGCCACCGTACGCATGATGCCGCTGGAGATCAGCGCACCGGTGCCCGCCTTGGCGATCACCGCGCCGACGATACCGCCAATTAGCGCGTGCGACGAGCTGCTGGGAATACCGTAATACCAGGTGATCAGATTCCACGTGATGGCCCCGATCAACGCGCCAAACACAACGTGAGTATCTACGATGCCCGGCTGTACGATGCCTTTGCCCACCGTGGCTGCAACGCTTAAATGGAAGACGAAGATCGCTACGAAGTTGAAGAATGCGGCGAACAACACCGCCTGTCCAGGCTTCAACACGCCCGTTGACACAACGGTGGCGATGGAGTTGGCGGCATCATGGAAGCCGTTCATGAAATCAAACGCCAGCGCCAGCGCCACCAGCATTACCACGACCCACAGGGCCTCTTGCGCTATCGACATGTGAAGCCGCCTTTTAGCTGTTTTCGAGGACCACGCCCTCGATCAGGTTGGCCACGTCTTCACATTTGTCGGTGATGGTCTCCAGCAGCTCGTAAATCGCTTTGAGCTTGATCACCTCACGCACATCGGGCTCTTCGCGGAACAGCTTGCTCATGGCCGAGCGCATGACGCGGTCAGCGTCAGACTCCAGCTGGTCAATCTCTTCGCAGGTTTTCAGCGCGGCCTCCGCGACCTTGGGGTCGGCAATTTTTGCCAGCAGGTAGACGGCATCCTTCACCCGCTCGCAGCACTTCACGCTCAAGTCCGTCAGGCGCTTGATCTCCTCCGTCATGTGGCGCACGTCGTACAGGGCCATGGTCTCGGCAGAATCCTGGATCAGGTCACACACGTCGTCCATGGTGTTGATCAGCGAATGGATCTGCTCCCGGTCAATCGGCGTAATGAAGGTCTTGTGCAGCGCCTGATTGACATCGCGGGTGATGCGATCCGCCGCGCGCTCGGCGTTGTCCACATCGCGGTTGTACTGCTCGCGCAAATGCACGTCGCTGTAATTAGCTACCAGCTGCGAAAACGCCCGCGCCGCTTCAACAATGCGATCCGCATGCTGGTTGAACATCTCGAAAAAATTGCCTTCGCGCGGCATTAGTTTGCCAAACAGCATGAGCCGCTCCTGAAGTCGTTGATGTCAGAGATATGACTGATTTATGACAGGCGGGAGTGTACTCGCTGGGATGTGTGGTGAATGCGGTGAATGTCAGGCCAGGTCGGTTTGCCTCCGGGAAAGTGCCAGTTTAGATAAAAATTAACTCTGAGGTTAATTTTTACTCAAAAAACATCAAAATCACGCAAATTATCAAAAAAATAGGCCTTTAGCCCTCAAATAAAATGCATAAGCAGCTATCTAACTAATAGCATATATTGCTCTTCTGCCCATGGTCGACTGAATCCGCTCGACTCCCCAGAAAAATGAAGGGCACCGCTCCGGGTCATGACGAAGGTCGGCTCAGCGATTCTCGGCGCAAAAAAACGGCCCGAAGGCCATTTCTTATGAACGTTGCGAGGCTCGAATCAAGCCAGCACCGCATCCTTCACCGTATCTGCCATGTCCGTGTAATCCTTCACCTTGTCAAAATTCAAATACTGATAAACGCTATCGCTGGCAGCAGTGAGCACACCCATATCGGCCATGTACTCGGCCTTGGTGGGGATGCGGCCGAGCTTGGAGCAGATCGCTGCAAGTTCGGCTGAACCCAAATAAACGTTGCTGTTTTTGCCCAGACGGTTCGGGAAGTTGCGGGTGGACGTGGAGAACACCGTGGCGCCTTCTTTCACTTGCGCTTGGTTGCCCATGCACAGGCTGCAGCCGGGCATTTCCATGCGGGCACCAGCGCTGCCCAGCACGCCATAGTGACCTTCTTCTGTCAGCTGCTTGGCATCCATCTTGGTGGGCGGGGCCATCCAGAGCTTGACGGGGATATCGCGCTTGTTCTCGAGCAGCTTGGACGCTGCGCGGAAGTGGCCGATATTAGTCATGCAACTGCCGATGAAGACTTCGTCGATCTTGGCGCCTGACACGTCGGAGAGTGTTTTCACATCGTCGGGGTCGTTCGGGCAAGCGACGATGGGCTCGTGAATATCGGCCAGGTCAATCTCGATCACGGCGGCGTATTCGGCATCGGCATCGCCTTGGAGCAACTGCGGATCGGCCAGCCAGGCTTCCATCGCTTTGATACGGCGGCTGATGGTGCGAACATCGGAGTAGCCCGTTGCAATCATCCACTTCAGCATGGTGATGTTGCTGTTGATGTACTCGATGATCGGCTCTTTGTTCAAGTGAACGGTGCAACCACCCGCGCTGCGCTCTGCGGACGCATCGCTCAGCTCGAACGCTTGCTCGACCTTCAAATCTGGCAAGCCTTCGATCTCCAGGATTCGGCCCGAGAAGATGTTCTTTTTACCCTGCTTGGCAACGGTGAGCAACCCCGCCTTGATGGCGTACAGCGGAATGGCGTTGACCAGATCCCGCAGGGTCACGCCGTTTTGCATCTTGCCTTTGAAGCGCACCAGCACGCTCTCAGGCATATCCAACGGCATCACGCCTGTGGCCGCGCCAAACGCGACCAGGCCAGAGCCTGCGGGAAAGCTGATACCGATGGGGAAGCGGGTGTGGCTGTCGCCGCCGGTGCCTACCGTGTCAGGCAGCAGCATGCGGTTGAGCCAACTGTGGATGATGCCGTCGCCAGGGCGCAGGGGAACACCGCCACGTGTGCTGATGAAGTCGGGCAACTCGTGGTGCATCTTCACATCGACCGGCTTGGGGTACGCGGCTGTGTGGCAGAACGATTGCATCACGAGGTCCGCACTGAAGCCCAGGCAGGCGAGATCTTTGAGCTCGTCGCGGGTCATGGGGCCAGTCGTGTCCTGGCTACCGACCGAGGTCATTTTCGGCTCGCAATAGGTGCCAGGGCGAATGCCGGGCTGCTCGCCGTTGACCAGCGGCAAACCGCAAGCGCGGCCCACCATTTTTTGTGCGAGCGTGTAGCCACGGCCACTGTCCACGGGGTTGGTGGGCAAGCGGAACAAGGTTGACGTGGGCAAGCCCAAGGCCCAGCGCGCCTTCGCGGTGAGGCCACGGCCGATGATCAGAGGAATGCGTCCACCGGCGCGCACTTCGTCAAACAGCACATCGCTCTTGACTTTGAATTCGGCGATGACCTTACCGTCTTTCAACGCTTTGCCTTCGTAGGGACGCAGTTCAATCACGTCGCCCATATTCATTTGGCTCACGTCGAGTTCAATCGGCAACGCGCCCGAGTCTTCCATGGTGTTGTAGAAAATCGGTGCAATCTTCGTACCCAAGCAAACTCCGCCAAAGCGCTTGTTCGGGACGAAGGGGATGTCTTCACCTGTGAACCACAGCACCGAGTTGGTCGCAGACTTGCGGCTAGAGCCCGTGCCCACCACGTCACCCACGTAGGCCACCAAATTGCCTTTGGCTTTCAGGTCATTGATGAATTTGACTGGGCCGCGTTTGCCCTCTTCTTCCGGCACGACGCCAGCGCGCGGGTTCTTGTGCATGGCGAGCGCATGCATGGGAATGTCAGGACGGCTGAAGGCATCCGGCGCGGGAGAGAGGTCGTCGGTATTGATCTCACCAGCCACTTTGAAGACAGTCAGCTTGATCGATTGAGGCACTTCAGGGCGGGAGGTGAACCACTCGGCATCTGCCCAGCTCTGCAACACTTCTTTGGCGTGCGTATTGCCCTTGTCGGCCTTCTCCTTCACATCATGAAACTGATCAAACATCAGCAAGGTTTTCTTCAGGCCATTGGCCGCGACTTGCGCGACCGACTTGCTGTTGTCACTGAGCAGATCGACCATCGGGCTGATGTTGTAGCCGCCCAACATGGTACCCAGCAACTCGGTGGCCTTCTCGCGGGAGATCAGCGCGCAGGTTTCGGTGCCGTGCGCGACGGCTGCCAGATACGAGGCTTTCACCTTGGCAGCATCGTCCACCCCGGCGGGTACGCGGTGGGTGATCAAATCGACCAACGTGGCCTCTTCACCCTTGGGGGGTGTCTTCAACAACTCAATCACCTCACCTGTTTGCTTGGCAGACAGAGGTAGCGGCGGAATGCCTAAAGCGGCGCGCTCGCTCACGTGCGCTCGGTAGGTTTGCAAAAACAGGTTTGACACGATTTCACTCCTTTTCGGTATTAAACAATGCTGTAGCTCTCGTCATCAATACGTAACAAGCTATTTATTTCGCAGCAGGCGCATCCAGAACGCTCACGCCGGGGTTCTTTTGCAGCGCTGCGTCTACGGCAGACTGCGCTGGGCTCATGCAGCCATCGGCCAGACGCTGGCCGAGCTTCTGGTTCATCAGCATCGACTTGTTGCCCAATTGCAGCCACACAACGCCCGCCTTTTTGTCCTCAAGTCGAATCGCGCCGGTGGTCGTTTCAACCGGGAACATGCGGTACTTGGTGTTTTTCAGCTGCACGTCAAAGTAGCCCGGTGTCTTGGCATCGGGCGTCAGCGTGACCGAGGCACCCTCGTCACAAGGCAGCTTGCCGTGGTACACCCGCTCGGCAATTGCCATCTCGCCGGGGGTCAACGCGGCATCTGCTGCCTGGATGCCGGTGGCCATCTGAGTTGCTTTACTTTTGGCATCGACCCGGCTTGCTGAGGGTTTGACGGTAACTTTCGAAGGGGCTTTGTTGGCGGGCGGGTTAGCCGCTGTTTGGGCGATTGCCGCAAGAGGCAAGCCAAATACCAGTGTTGCACCGAAGGCAATCAACGATTTGAAAGTGAGGGTCATGAATATCTCCTTTTAATGAATGTCAGACACGAAATAGCTGCGCGCACCGTGCGGCATCGCTCTGCCCGACTGGTGAGCCCGCTCCAGCACCTGCCAGTAGTAGCGGTAGCTGGCGCGGTCGTGCAATCGGCCCTCCACCTTGATGGGCGCCCAATCAGCCTGCTGCGCCGCCACCACGATGGCCGTGGCTTCATCGACCTCAGAGGCGCTGGGCGCAAAGGCCTCCAGTATGGGGCGAATCTGGTTGGGGTGAATGCTCCACATACGGGTAAAACCAAACTCACGTGCGGCCTTGGACGCTGCGGCTTTCATGGCTAGCACGTCATTGAATTCTGTCACTACGCAATGCGATGGCACCTTGCCAAAGGCGTGGCAAGCCGAAGCGATTTCAAGCTTGGCCCGCGTGATGAGCGGATGCGCGAACTGCCCCAAACCTGCGGCCATGGAAGCGGCATCAGAAGCCATCGCCCTGGCGGGTATGGCACCCCCGTGGGCGGACACAAAGTCCATCATGCCAAAGCTCAGGGATTGAACGCGTGGATGCGCTGCGATCTCAAATGCGCGATGCACTGCAGCAGGTGATTCGATCAAAACATGCAGCGGCAAAAAACTTGATCTACTGGTGTTACCGGCGGCGCGGTCAACAGCGGCAACTGCCTGATCGACATCCGCCACACTCTCAACCTTGGGAATCATCAAGTGGCAAAGCGATTGCCCTGCACCGCCGACAATGACAGCGACATCGCTCTCGAATGCGGGATGATCAACCGGGTGCACCCGTGCGGCGATGCGCGGCTTGATTTCGCGGGCTGCGCCGAATGATTGGTTGGCCAACGCCACCACCATATCGGCATGTTCTTTTTCTCTACCCACAGGCGCACCGTCTTCACAATCCAGCGACACATCAAAAACACAGGCCCCGAACTCCTGGGTCATCTGCGCTTGCAGGGCCAGGCTTTTGACCATGCGCGCCTCAACGCCGCTGTAGTGATCACAAACTGGAATCGCGCCTGCCGCTGCCGCTGCGCCCAGTAAGACCTGCCTTGGATGCATGCTGCCAGTCAAAAACGACTACAACAGGTGCGCCACACCCGCCTGCTCGTCTTGCAACTCTTTGAGCGTCTTGTTGATGCAACCTTGGCTGAACTCATCAATCGCCAGCCCCTCGACCAGTTTGTACTCGCCGCCTGCGCACGTCACGGCAAAGCCAAACATGGTGTCTTTCGGAATGCCGTATTGGCCATCGGACGGAATGCCCATCGTTACCCACTTGCCGTTGGTGCCCAAAGCCCAGTCGCGCATGTGATCAATCGCAGCGTTGGCTGCCGATGCCGCAGATGACACACCACGCGCCTCTATGATGGCAGCGCCGCGTTTGCCCACCGTGGGCAGGAAGGTGTTGGCATTCCAGTCGTGGTCGTTGATCATGTCTTTTACGCTGGCACCCGCAATGGTTGCGAAACGATAGTCCGGGTACATGGTGGGCGAATGGTTGCCCCACACGGCCATTTTTTCGATGTCCGCCACGGCCTTGCCGGTTTTGGAGGCCAGTTGGCTCAAGGCGCGGTTGTGATCCAGGCGCAGCATGGCCGTGAAGTTCTTGCGGGGCAGGTCTGGCGCGCTCTTCATGGCGATCCATGCATTGGTGTTGGCTGGGTTACCGACCACCAGCACTTTGACATTGCGGCTGGCCACGGCGTTGAGCGCCTTGCCCTGGGCGGTGAAAATTTGTGCGTTGGCAGCGAGCAGGTCGGCGCGCTCCATACCGGGGCCGCGTGGGCGAGAGCCGATCAACATTGCGTAGTCCACGTCTTTGAACGCGGTCATCGGGTCGCCGTGCGCTTCCATGCCTGCCAAGAGCGGGAAGGCGCAGTCTTGCAACTCCATCATCACGCCCTTGAGCGCCTTTTGCGGGCCTTCAACGGGCACTTCCAGCAATTGCAGGATCACCGGCTGGTCTTTGCCCAGCATTTCGCCCGAGGCGATGCGAAACAGGACGGCGTAACCAATTTGACCAGCAGCGCCGGTAACTGCAACGCGAACGGGCTTTTTGCTCATGAAAATCTCCGGGGGAAGTTGAAAGGAAGTGGGGAAACAGAGGTAAGAATTGCCTCAGAGTTTACCCCCGAAAACACTCGCACGTCAACCTGTCTTATGTCTTATATAAGATATGATTTACACCTGACACCTATGAACCAAACGCCCCCCTCCATCGCCGATTCCGCCACACCGACAGGCATGGTTGACCGCGCCGTGGCCATGCAAACCCCGGCCTTCAGCCCGCTGTACCAACAGATCAAAGGGCTGATTCTTCAAAGCCTGTTGAGCGGCGAGTGGAAGCCGGGCGAGGTCATCCCCAGTGAGATGGAGCTTGCCGCGCGCTTTCGCGTCAGCCAAGGCACAGTGCGCAAGGCGGTGGATGAGCTTGCGGCCGAGAATCTGCTGGTGCGTCGCCAGGGTAAGGGCACCTTCGTCGCCACCCACGCCGAACAGCACGTGCAATACCGCTTCCTGAAGCTCGTGCCTGATGCGGGCGATACCAGCTCCGAAGGCCCGGCCCAGCGCGAAATCATCGACTGCAAGCGCCTTCGCGCCAGCAGCGAGGTGGCCAAGTCGCTCGGTCTGCGAACAGGGGATGCCGTGTTGCAAGTGCGCCGGGTTCTGTCGTTTGCGGGTCGACCCACCATTCTGGAAGACCTGTGGCTACCCGGCGGCCCCTTCAAGGGCCTGACCGCTGAACGACTGAGGGACTACCACGGCCCCATGTACGCCCTGTTTGAAACAGAATTTGGTGTGCGCATGGTGCGTGCCGTGGAGAAGATCCGCGCAGTGATGCCCGATGCAGAGCAAAGCGTGCTGCTTAAAATCGAGCAGACACTGCCGCTGCTGAGCGTTGAGCGTGTCGCCTTTACCTACAACGACACGCCCATGGAGATGCGCCGTGGCCTTTACGTAACCGACACGCACTACTACAAAAACGAGTTGAATTGACGACCTGAATTTGACGGGTATTTTGCAAGCCCGCCGTCAGCGTGCTGCATTGCAATAGAATTTTGCCCATCCCGTGTTCGATAAGTTCAAAAAATTACAATACCGTTACATCCATGAAAGCATCCCCATGACCGAGCTGGCCACCCCACCGCGCCCCAAGCGGCCTGAGTTTCGCAACATCAATGTTTTCACGGATTTGCCGTCCTACCGCCTTCCAGCGGCAGGCATCGTGTCGATCTTGCACCGCATCAGCGGATTTCTGATGTTTTTGCTGCTGCCATTCATCATCTGGATGTTTGATGTGTCGGTGTCCAGCGAGATTTCGTTTGCCAAGTTCACGAGCGCCTTCAGCAGGGGCATCGGGTTCGCACCGGGCTGGTTCATCAAGCTGGTAGCGCTTTCCTTGATTTGGGCCTATCTGCATCACTTTATTGCCGGCCTGCGCCATCTGTGGATGGATACCAACCACTCGGCCACGACCAAAGAATTCGGCAAAAGCTCCGCCATCGCGACACTTGCGCTGAGCGTGGGATTGACCGTGATCCTGGGTGCGAAGCTGTTTGGTCTCTATTGATAACTCAGCTGACCACTGAACCCCAGAAGAAGAAAAGGAAAAAGCGATGGCTTCAAACTACGGTACCAAACGCATCGTTGTCGGCGCGCATTACGGCCTGCGAGACTGGCTAGCCCAGCGCATCACTGCGGGACTCATGGCCTTGTTCACACTTGCGCTACTGGCCCAGGTGCTGCTGTTCAAAGGGCCCATCGGCTATGACAAATGGGCCGGTATTTTCTCGAGCCAGTGGATGAAAGTGCTGACATTCACCGTCATCGTTGCCTTGATCTACCACGTGTGGGTGGGTATGCGTGACATCTGGATGGACTACGTGACTGGCAGCGTGGCATTACGCCTGTGCCTGCAAATTTTCACGATGGTGTGGCTTACGGCCTGCGCGGGCTGGGCGATTCAGGTGATTTGGCGTTTGTAAACACTAAAGCACCCGATCCGATTTAATTTTTGAGGCATTGAAACATGAGTTATTCCGCTAAGTCCGTCACCAAGCGCAAGTTTGACGTGGTCATCGTCGGCGCAGGTGGCTCCGGCATGCGCGCATCACTCCAGCTTGCCCGCGCGGGCTTGAACGTGGCGGTGTTGACCAAAGTGTTCCCCACCCGTTCACACACGGTAGCCGCGCAAGGTGGCATTGGAGCTGCCCTGGGTAACATGAATGACGACAACTGGCACTATCACTTTTACGACACGGTGAAGGGCTCAGACTGGCTGGGCGACCAGGATGCCATTGAATACATGTGCCGCGAAGCACCAAACGTGGTGTATGACCTGGAACACATGGGCATGCCGTTCGACCGCAACCCGGACGGCACGATTTACCAGCGCCCGTTTGGCGGCCACACCGCCAACTATGGCGAGAAAGCGGTTGAGCGCGCCTGCGCGGCGGCGGATCGCACGGGTCATGCCATGTTGCACACGCTGTACCAGCAAAACGTGCAGGCCAAAACCAGCTTCTTCGTCGAATGGCTGGCGATGGACTTGATCCGCGATGCCGAGGGCGATGTTGTCGGTGTCACCGCGCTGGAGATGGAAACCGGTGACGTGCATGTGCTTGAAGCCAAAACCACGCTATTGGCGACCGGCGGTGCAGGCCGAATTTTTGCAGCATCGACCAACGCCTTCATCAATACCGGCGACGGACTGGGCATGGCTGCGCGCGCAGGCATTCCGCTCGAAGACATGGAGTTCTGGCAATTCCACCCCACCGGGGTCGCGGGCGCAGGTGTGCTGCTGACCGAGGGCAGCCGCGGCGAAGGTGCGATTTTGCGCAACAGCGACGGTGAACGCTTCATGGAGCGCTATGCGCCCACGTTGAAAGATTTGGCACCGCGCGATTTTGTGTCGCGCTGCATGGATCAGGAAATCAAGGAAGGCCGTGGCTGCGGCCCCAATAAGGACTACATCAACCTGGACATGACGCATCTGGGTGCAGACACCATCATGAAGCGTCTGCCCTCGGTGTTTGAGATTGGCCATAACTTTGCCAACGTGGACATCACCAAGGAGCCGATCCCCGTCGTGCCGACCATCCATTACCAGATGGGCGGTATCCCGACCAACATTAATGGCCAGGTGGTCACGCAGGATGCGGATAACAAGAGCGTTGTCGTGAACGGGCTTTACGCTGTGGGCGAATGCTCATGCGTCAGCGTGCATGGCGCAAACCGCCTGGGCACCAATTCGCTGCTTGATTTACTGGTGTTTGGCCGCGCAGCGGGCAATCACATTGTGCAGTTCAACAACAAGCTGAAGTTGCACAAACCCCTGCCCGCCAACGCTACCGACGTAACTATTGCCCGCCTGGAGCGACTCGACAACACCACCGACGGCGAATATGCGCAAGACGTCGCCAACGACATCCGCGCTGCCATGCAGCAGCATGCAGGTGTGTTCCGCACGCAAGCGACGCTGGATGAAGGCGTTGCGAAGATCGCGGCCCTGCGCAAGCGGGTCAACAACATCAATCTCAAAGATAAATCCAAAGTCTTCAACACCGCGCGAATTGAAGCGCTCGAAGTCGAGAACCTGATTGAGTCCGCCGAGGCGACCATCGTGTCCGCCGCAGCACGTCGCGAAAGCCGGGGCGCGCATTCTGTGGACGACTACGGCGACAGCCCCCAACATCCGAATGGCCGTAACGATGCCGATTGGCACAAACACACGCTATGGCACAGCCAAGGCAATCGCCTGACCTACAAGCCCGTGCAGATGAAACCGCTGACGGTTGACAGCGTGCCTCTCAAAACGCGTACTTTTTAAAAAATTCCTCAGGCACTCAACATGACCAAACGCACCTTCTCAATTTACCGTTACGACCCGGACAAAGATGCCAAGCCGTACATGCAGAACATTGATGTGGAGCTGGACGGCAGCGAACGCATGCTGCTCGATGCGCTGATGAAGCTCAAGGCGATTGACCCGGCGATTTCGTTCCGTCGCTCCTGCCGCGAGGGCGTGTGTGGCTCAGACGCGATGAACATCAATGGCAAAAACGGCCTGGCGTGCCTCACCAACATGCGCACGCTGACCGGCACCATCGTGCTCAAGCCCCTGCCGGGCCTGCCCGTGATTCGCGACTTGATCGTGGACATGACGCAGTTCTTCAAGCAGTACAACTCCATCAAGCCGTACCTGATCAACGACACCATTCCGCCCGAAAAAGAGCGCCTGCAAAGCCCCGAAGAGCGCGACGAGCTGAACGGTTTGTACGAGTGCATTTTGTGCGCCTCCTGCTCCACCGCGTGCCCCAGCTTCTGGTGGAACCCGGACAAGTTTGTCGGCCCCGCCGGCCTGCTGCAAGCCTACCGCTTCATCGCCGATTCACGCGACCAAGCCACCGCCGAACGACTGGACAACCTCGAAGACCCCTACCGCCTGTTCCGCTGCCACTCCATCATGAACTGCGTTGACGTGTGCCCCAAAGGCTTGAACCCGACCAAGGCGATTGGCAAGATCAAAGAGATGATGGTGCTGCGAACGGTCTGATATGACCCCCACGCTTGTCACTTCGTGTACTGCGCTGCCCCCCGAGGGGGCTAATTTTTCTGGGGGCGACCCGTCGAAAAATTCTCCGGTGGCGTCTGCCAACCCTGATGAATTGATCGGCGAGCGGCAGTTGAGCCGTCTGCGCTGGAGCTGCCGACGTGGCCTGCTGGAGAACGACTTGTTCATTGAGCGGTTTTTCAAGCGGCATGAGTCCACGCTTAACCTGCGGCAGGCGCACGCCTTAAGTGCCCTGATGGACGTGAGTGACAATGATTTGCTCGATTTGCATCTAGCAAGAAAAGAAATTGGTGATATCGACGTAGCGCTTGACAAGCCAGCGGTTCGTGAAGTTTTAAGTATGTTGCGGCAAACCGCTTGAAAGGCAAAAAATGAAATTAGCAGAAAACAAAGCCACCCTGTCGTTCAGCAATGGCGCACCCAGCGTCGAGATGCCTATTTACAAAGGCAGCGTTGGCCCGGATGTGGTCGATATCCGCAAGCTGTATGCGCAAACCGGCATGTTCACGTACGACCCGGGTTTCTTGTCCACGGCGGCATGTCAGTCGGCCATCACCTTCATTGATGGCGACAAGGGCGAGCTGCTGTACCGTGGTTACCCGATTGAGCAACTTGCGACAAACTGTGATTACATGGAGACGTGTCATCTCTTGCTGTACGGCCAGTTGCCCAACGCCGAAGGCAAGAAAAAGTTCAGCCGCCTGGTATCGATGCACACCATGGTCAACGAGCAGATGCAATTCTTCCTGCGCGGTTTCCGTCGCGATGCGCACCCGATGGCCATCATGACCGGCCTGGTAGGTGCCCTGTCGGCGTTCTACCATGACAGCACGGACATCAACAACCCCGAGCACCGCGAGATCGCCGCGATTCGCCTGATCGCGAAGATGCCCACGCTGGTCGCCATGGCCTACAAGTACACCGTAGGCCAGCCCTACATGTACCCGCGCAACGACTTGAGCTACGCCGGCAACTTCCTGCACATGATGTTCGCTACGCCCTGCGAAAAATACGATGTCAGCCCGGTGCTGGAGCGGGCGGTAGACCGCATCTTCACCCTGCATGCCGACCATGAGCAAAACGCCTCCACCTCCACAGTGCGGTTGTGCGGTTCATCCGGTACCAACCCGTTTGCAGCCATTGCAGCCGGTGTCGCCTGCCTGTGGGGCCCTGCGCACGGCGGTGCGAACGAGGCCGCACTCAACATGCTGGGTGACATCCAAAAAAACGGTGGCATTGAAAAAATCGGTGACTTCATCAAGCAAGTCAAAGACAAAAACTCCGGCGTGAAGCTGATGGGTTTTGGCCACCGCGTCTACAAAAACTACGACCCGCGCGCCAAGCTGATGCAAGAGACCTGCAAAGAAGTGCTGAAGGAGATGGGATTGGAGAACGACCCGCTCTTCAAACTCGCCATGTCGCTGGAGAAAATCGCGCTGGAAGACGAATACTTCGTGTCGCGTAAGCTTTACCCCAATGTCGATTTTTACTCCGGCATTGTGCAGCGCGCCATCGGTATCCCGGTGCCCTTGTTCACGGCAGTTTTTGCATTGGCCCGCACCGTCGGCTGGATTGCCCAACTCAATGAAATGATTGGCGACCCCGAGTACAAGATTGGCCGTCCGCGCCAGTTGTTCACAGGCTCCACCACGCGCGAGGTGTTGCCGCTGGCGCAGCGATAGTTAGACCCCGCGCTGCTCAGAAACCCCGCCTGATGGTGACATCGGCGGGTTTTTATTGGGTGGGCTTGGGTTTGGTGGAGTTGGACGTGTTCGTCACCAACCCTGACAGCGCCGCAAAAGGGTTCGGTTTTGTAGTTTCGGGCGCATCAAATTCAGCATCAGCGGCCTCCAGCTTGACCGGTACGGGGCACACCTCATGCTTCGGGATTAGCGGCACCTCCATCACCAGTTCGTCTTCAATCAGCTCTTGCAGATTGAATTCACGGCTGATCACCAGCAAGTCTTCCTCGCACTCTTCGTCCTGCGTCAGGGCCTCGTCTTCGTTGGCAACGAAGCGGAATACGCGGCTGGACGACACAGGCACGTCCACGGGCCCCATGCAGCGCTGGCAGACTAGCGGCAGCGCGGTATTGAGCGCCAAATGCAGCCACGGCTCCTGCTCGCCCGACGCACCCAGGCGCATCTCACCGCGCGCCGTCCAGGTGAGTGCCACGTCTGGGCTTTGGCCGCGCAAATCCGGCATCAAGCGGGCGAAGTGCGACAGATGATCACGCCCAACAATCTCTTGGCCCGACAGCGCCAACGCTTTGATGTCCAAACGGGTGGGAGCGCTCTGGTTTTCCATGCCGCCAGTGTAAGAGAATCGAGCCATGCCCTCATTAAAACCTCGACAGCTCATCCTGGGTTCCACCTCGCCCTACCGACGCGAACTGCTTGCTCGGCTACGGCGGCCATTTGACGTGGTTGCGCCTGAAGTCGATGAAACCCCGCTCGCCAACGAAATACCGCGCGATCTAGCCAATCGTTTGGCCCTTGCCAAAGCTCGGGCCGTTGCACGCCTGCACCCAAACGCTGTTGTCATCGGCTCGGATCAAGTCGCAGACCTGAACGGCGAGCCGCTGGGCAAGCCCGGCACCCACGCGCGCGCCGTCGCGCAGTTGCAGCGGATGCGTGGCCAGACGGTGGTGTTCCAAACCGCGCTGGCTGTGGTCTGTGTTGAATCAGGGTTTGAGCAGCTCGACCTCGCCGCCGTGCGGGTGCAGTTTCGTGATTTGAGCGATGCTGAAATCGAAGCCTATTTGCAGGCCGAGAAACCTTACGACTGCGCGGGCAGCGCCAAAAGTGAAGGCTTGGGTATCGCCCTGCTGGAGTCAATTGACAGTGACGACCCGACCGCCCTGGTGGGCCTGCCGCTGATCCGCACTTGCCGCATGATCCGCGCTGCGGGGATACAAGTTCTATGACCGAAGCCGCGCTGCCCGCCCGTGGCAAGCTTTACCTGGTGCCTGCCCCGCTTGATTTTGGCTGCGCCACGCAAGCACCACTGCAAGACGTGATGCCGATAGGCACCATCCAGATCGCAGCCCGCTTGACCCACTGGATCTGCGAAAACGCCAAGAGCACCCGGGCTTACCTCAAGCGTGTCAACGAGCTACAGCCCCTCTCCACGAGCATCCAGTCGCTTCACATTCAGGAGCTACCACGCGAGGTTCATAAAAAAGGTGATCACGCCGGTCAGTTTGACGCCACGCCTTTGCTCAGTGCAGCGCTGGCGGGTATTGACTTCGGCCTGGTCAGCGAAGCGGGCATGCCCGCCGTGGCCGACCCCGGCTCGTCCGTGGTGCGTGCCGCCCATGCACTGGGGTTGACTGTGGTGCCGTTGGTAGGCCCCGTGTCGCTTCTGTTGGCACTGGCCGCCAGTGGCTTGAATGGCCAAAACTTCGCGTTCGTGGGCTACCTGCCCACCGACACGGCTGAGCGTTCCGGCCGCCTGCGCGAGCTGGAATCCCTGGCCCTCAAAACCGGCCAAACCCAGCTCTTCATCGAAACTCCCTACCGCAACGCCGCCATGATGCAAGCGCTGCTGCAAACGCTCAATCAAAACACGCGCCTGGCGGTGAGCAGCGGCTTGACGCTGAGCAGTGGCGCGACGCGCAGTGAGAGCATCAAATCATGGAAGCAGAACGCACACAGTTTGGACAATTCGACCCCTGCGGTGTACGCCATAGGAAGATGAAGGTCGCTGACGCTTTGTTTTTGAGTTGATCCATCAACGCAGCGCCGGAATCGCCTTCAGCGCGCGAACCGAGCCCTCGCCAATTGCCGCCCCAAAGCGCTTCACCAGTCGCTCCGCCACGTTATCGCGGCGGGTGTAGTCCACGATTTCTTCGGCTTTGACGACTTCTCGCGCAACAAAGTCGAGGTTGCCAAAACTGTCCGCGAGGCCCAGCTCAACCGCCTGCTGGCCGCTCCAGAACAGGCCGCTGAACATCTCGGGTGTTTCTTTGAGGCGCTTGCCACGGCCTGCCTTCACCACGTCGATGAACTGCTTATGGATTTGATCGAGCATCTTTTGTGCGAAGGCCCGCTGCTTTTCCGTTTGCGGGCTGAACGGGTCTAGGAATCCTTTGTTCTCACCCGCCGTCATCAGCCGACGCTCGACGCCGAGCTTGTCCATCAGGCCGGTGAAGCCAAAGCCATCCATCAGCACGCCAATGCTGCCGACGATGCTGGCTTTGTCGACGTAAATCTGGTCAGCGGCCACGGCAATGTAGTACGCGGCGGAGGCGCAGGTTTCTTCCACCACGGCATACACCGGCTTGTTGTGTTTGGCTTTGAGGCGCTTGATCTCATCATTGATGATGCCCGCCTGCACCGGGCTGCCGCCGGGCGAGTTGATCAACAGCACCACAGCTTGCGCGCCCGGGTCTTCAAAAGCCGCTTTGACCGAGGCCATCACCAAATCAGCGCTGGCCTCTGCGCCCGCTGCAATCTCGCCCTTGATTTCGATGACAGCCGTGTGAGGTTTGAGGATTTCTTTGTGCGCACCGGTTCGCCCCATGGCAGACCACAACAAAAAGACGAAGAACGCCAGCCAGGCCAAGCTCATGAAGGTCTTCCAGCGGCGGCGCGACTTTTGCTCGGTAAGCGAGTCAAACGCCAGCTTCTCCAGCGTGGCACGCTCCCAGCCGGGTGCTTGTGATGTGACTGCGCTGGCAGCGCGTGCGGTGTCCTGTTTGAGTGCAGGCGCAGCACTGGCCTCCAATGGCTTGGGTTCGGTGTTGGAAAACGCGGGCTCCCGGCCCTGCTCGGTCTTTTGGAAATCAGTCATGGAACATCTTAAAACGCCACATTCGGCGGCACGGGGTGAATTAGAACTCAATGGCTTTGAGGTTTTGCGCAGTATGCCAGTGCACCACGCCGTCGCGCTCGGTAAGGGCAATCTTCTCCAAGCCGCCCCGGCACGGCCCGCCCGCGCAAGCACCGCTGGCGGGGTCGTACATGGCACCGTGCGTCGCGCACATCAGCCACTGGCCGCTGCTGTCAAAAAACTGGTTGGGCTGGAAATCCATCTCCATCGCGACGTGCGCGCACTCGTTCACATACGCGTGGGATTGGCCTTCAAAGCGGATCGCAAACGCGCGGCAGGTGCGGCCCCGAAACATCACGTCAAACGGCACTGCCAGCGCGCTGTCCTGCAAATCTCCAGAGTTGCACAGTGCGATGACTTCC
>JANOTO010000161.1:0-6629 GCA_031416395.1 Rhodoferax sp.
CCGCCAGCCTGGCAGCAGGGACGCTCAAGCGCCATGGCCAGCTCACCGTTGGCTCCGGTTGCGGGCAAGCTCACGGTAACGGCAGCGTCCGATATCCCGATCTCCAAGCTGAAACTGCCACCGGGCTTCAAGGCCGAGATATGGGCCACGGGCATGCCCGGTGCGCGAGCGGTTGTGCGCGGCGACAACGGCAAATACTATGTGGGCACCCGAGGCATCGGGCGCGTGTACGAGATCACTGACACAGGCGCTGCACGCACCAACCGCGTGGTGGTAGACAAGCTCAATCAGCCGGCAGGTGTCGAGTTTCAAAACGGGTCGCTGTATGTCATGGCGATTGACAAGGTGCTGCGCTATGACCGCATCGGCACCAACCCCGCAGTGGCGCCGGTGGACATGACAGCGGCATTCAAGCTGCCGCCCGAGCAGCACCACAACTGGAAGTACATCCGCTTTGGCCCCGATGGCAAGCTTTATGTGCCATTTGGCGCACCCTGCAATATTTGTGAGCAGCCTGCAGAATACGCGCAGATTCGCCGCTACAACGCGGACGGCTCGGGCATGGAGGTGCTGGCGCATGGTGTGCGCAACACGGTCGGTTTTGATTTCCATCCGGTGACCAAGGAGTTGTGGTTCACCAACCATGGCCGCGATTGGATGGGTGATGACTCCCCGCCCGACACCCTGAACCGCTTGGCCACCAACGCAGCGTCGCCCAATTACGGCTTCCCTTATTGCCACGCCGGTACCCTGGCTGACCCGGACATCAAAAAGACCAACCCCTGTAGCGGTGTGACCCAGCCGGTGGCATCCATGGGCCCCCACGCCTCCGCGATGGGCGCCCACTTCTACACCGGCAACATGTTCCCGGCCGAGTACAAAAACGCCCTGTTTGTGGCACGCAAAGGCTCGTGGAACCGCACGCAGAAGAGCGGATATGACGTCGTGATGGTGCGCACCAATGCGGATGGAAGCGCCGCACAGGTCACGCCATTTATCACCGGGTTCATGGATTCATCCGATCAGTCATTCTGGGGCCGCCCGGTGTATATGCTGCAACAACCAGACGGCTCGTTGCTGTTGTCTGATGAGCAGTTAGGGGCTGTGTACCGTATCACCTATGCGCGTTAAGCGCTTTGCGTCAGTGCAGCGTCGGGTTCGCCTGGCGTTGCTGCTGATGACATTGGGGTTGAACCTCGGCGTGGGCACTGCGGCGGCCCAGTCACCGTCTGCGCAAACCCTGCAACTCTGCGCGGCGTGCCATGGCGAGAAGGGCAACTCCCGGTTGCCGGGGTCGCCGTCGTTGGCCGGGCAGCCGCGCATTTTCATTGAGAACCAATTGGTTATGATTCGCGAGGGCCTGCGCGAGGTCGCACCGATGAAGGGCCTGCTGGCCGAGATGAAGGATGAAGAGTTCACCGCGCTGGCCAAGTACTTCTCTGAACAGAAAATCCAGCCCGAGTCGACACCAATGGATGGTGCCAAGGCTGCGCGCGGTGCTTCGCTGTCCAAGACAGGGCATTGTGGCTCCTGCCATTTGCCCGACTACGCCGGGCGCGAGCAGATGCCCCGGCTGGCCGGGCAGCGTGAGGACTTTCTGCTGTCAAGCATGAAGGAGTTTCGCGATGGCCGCGCCACGGGCCGCGACACCATCATGGTGTCCACGCTGCGCGGCATGACGGACGCTGAGCTGACCGACTTGGCCCACTATTTCGCTACCTCGGGCCGGGGGACGAAGTAGCAACGAGCCTGTTTAGAGCTTCTTCACCAACACCTGGCTTTTGCGATCCCAGTTGTACTTGCGTTTGCGCGCGTCGGGCAGCCAATCCGCGTCCACCTGCACAAAGCCGCGTTTGATGAACCAGTGCATGGTGCGCGTGGTCAGCACAAAAATACTCTCGAAGCCGGCTGCCTTGGCGCGCTGCTCAATTCGCTTCAAGACACGTTCACCATCGCCTTGGCCCTGCACGGCGGGCGACACGGTGAGCGCTGCCATCTCGGCCGTTTTGGCCTCGGGGTACGGGTACAGCGCAGCGCAGGCGAAGATCACACCATCGTGCTCGATGATGGTGTAGTTGCCGGCATCGCGCTCAATCTCAGTGCGGCTTCGTTTGACCAGGGTGCCGTCTTGCTCGAACGGTTCAATTAATTGCACGATGCCGCTCACGTCGTCGCCTGTCGCCTCACGCAGGCTCTCCAGCTTTTCATCGACGATCATGGTGCCAATGCCGTCGTGGACATAAATCTCCAGCAAGAGCGAGCCGTCCACTGCAAACGGCAAGATGTGGCTGCGCTCCACGCCGCCCTGGCAGGCTTTGACGCAGTGCTGCAAGTAGAAGGCGGTGTCGCTGGGCAGCAGGGCGGGTGGCAACTCGCGCAGCAGCTTTTGCGCTGCGGCCAAAGGCAGCTCGGTGTCGATGGGGTTGTCGTCGCTGGCGGGTTGTGTTGGGTCGCTGCGAATGCCGGGCACCTCGGTTAGAAAGATGAGTTTGTCGGCCTGCAAGGCCACGGCAACCGACGTGGCCAGCTCTTCCATCGTCAGGTTAAACGCCTCGCCCGTGGGTGAAAAGCCAAACGGCGATAGCAGCACCATTGCGCCAAAATCCAGCGTGCGCATGATGCCCGCCGTGTCCACCTTGCGCACCAGCCCCGAGTGCTGAAAATCCACGCCATCGACTATGCCCACTGGCCGCGCGGTGATGAAGTTGCCTGAGATCACCCGCACGGTGGAGTCAGCCATCGGCGTGTTGGGCAGACCCTGGCTGAAGGCCGCTTCAATCTCATAGCGCAACTGCCCTGAGGCCTCCTGGGCGCAGTCCAGCGCCACGCTGTCGGTGATGCGAATGCCCTGCGAATACTTGGGCGCGTGCCCCTTGGCCTGCAGTTGCTCGTTCACTTGCGGGCGAAATCCGTGTACCAGCACGATCTTGACGCCCATGCTCTGGATCATCGCCAGATCCTGTGCGAGGTTTGGCAGCTTGCCCGCCGCAATCGCCTCGCCCGCAATGCCCACCACAAAGGTCTGGTTGCGAAACTTGTGGATGTACGGCGCCACCGAGCGGAACCAGGGGACGAAGGTGAAGTTGAAGACGGAGGACATGGGTGGTGATTTTGCGGATTTATCGAAACGGATTCACGACAGTTAAGCTGTCAAATTTTTGACCATGTTGCATATCTTCTGAGTAGAGCGTGGTTGCTGAGGCCGAGAGTGCCGCTTGCACCATCAAAGCATCGAACCAGTGCATTTCATAGCGCTGCGAATACGTGGTTGCCGAGACGACCATGCTGGCCGTCGTCGGGATGACCCACTGCCGGGCCAGCGCTGTGACCTGCGCCTGTGCCTCGTGTGGCATCAGCATCGGTTGTTTGCCTTTGGTTGTGGCGTTGTAGAACTCGATTAATACCTGTGTATTGATCACAAAACTGCGATCTCTAACGGCTTGTGCATATAGGGAGACAGCAGATTTCTGTTTGTCTGGAAAACGCCCGTCGATGGCATAGATCAAAACATTGGTGTCAAAAAAGCAAACCATTGTGGCGACGAGTGTTAGCGATTCATATCGCCAATTTACTTGCCATGCCGACTTGGCCGATCATACAAATCTTCACGCGCCCAGCCGCGAATGCTGCGCAGGTAGTCGGGGTCTACGCTGATACCGTTTGCTGCAAGGGGTGCAGGCACCTGATCGGGGGCCCTGGTAAGTGCACGATCCCCAGCAAACGCGCCGCCTGCTTTCTTCTGCGCCGTGAAAAGCAGGGCGTTTTCTGCGAAGGTCAAATCGGGAGCCACATTGTCGAGTTGTCCGGTCGCATAGCGCTGCAAAAGCTCGCGCACCTTTGCACTCAACGAGATGCCTTCTTGCACCGTTTTGAGCTTGGCTTGCTTCAAGATTTCATCATCAATGGACAAGGTGAGGTTGGACATGGCAAACACTCCAAATTAGAAATTGGGGAATCAATGCCATTAGATTAACACAATTTCACATAAAAGTGTGAAACTGTGAACCTGAGATAATTGCGGAATGAGTGCCCTGCAAATCGAATTCCCAGAATCCCTGCCCATCTCCGCCAAACGCGATGAAATTCGGGCGGCGATTGAGGCGCACCAGGTCGTTATTGTTTGCGGCGAAACGGGCTCCGGCAAAACCACGCAACTGCCCAAAATTGCCTTGGCGATGGGCCGCGGCAAGCTCAATTATCCCGAGGGCACGCGCGCGAAGCTGATTGGCCACACCCAGCCGCGTCGCATTGCTGCAAGCTCAGTCGCCAAGCGCATCGCTGAGGAGCTTAAAACGCCGCTGGGCGAGGTGGTCGGCTTCAAGGTGCGGTTTCAGGATCGTTTGAGCAAAGACGCGTCCGTCAAGCTGATGACTGACGGCATTTTGCTGGCTGAAACGCAGACCGATCCGCTGCTCAACGCCTACGACACGATCATCATTGATGAGGCGCACGAGCGTTCGCTGAACATCGACTTCCTACTAGGCTATTTGCGCCAGATTCTGCCGCGCAGGCCTGATTTGAAGATCATCGTGACCTCGGCGACGATTGATGCGGATCGGTTTGCAACGCATTTTGAGAGCGCGAAGGGCAAGGCCCCGATCATCATGGTGTCGGGCCGTATGTTCCCGGTCGAACAGCGCTATCGCCCGTTCGAGGAATCGCGCGAATATGATTTAAATTCGGCCATTGCAGATGGCGTGGATGAGCTGTGGATGAACGCGCACAACAGCGGCGACATCCTGGTCTTCTTGCCCGGTGAGCGAGAGATTCGCGAGGCCGCTGATCACCTGCGCAAGCATTTAAGCCATCAGCCGCTGTTCCGCAACTCGGAAGTGCTGCCGCTGTTCGCCCGCCTGAGCCAGCCCGAGCAAGACCGCATTTTCGATGGTCACACCGGACGCAGAATCGTGCTGGCCACCAACGTGGCCGAGACCTCGCTCACCGTTCCCGGCATCCGCTACGTGATTGATGCAGGCACAGCGCGCATGAAGCGCTACAGCTTTAGAAGCAAGGTGGAGCAGTTGCTGGTCGAGCCGATCAGCCAATCGTCGGCCAACCAAAGGGCAGGGCGCTGCGGTCGCGTGGCCAATGGCATCTGTATTCGGCTCTTTGAAGAAAAAGAGTTCGACGCGAGGCCGCGCTTTACGGAGCCTGAAATTTTGCGCTCATCACTCGCCGGCGTGATCTTGCGGATGAAGTCGCTGCACCTGGGCATCGTCGAAGATTTTCCGTTTCTGGAGCGGCCTTCGAGTCGCGCGATTGCGGATGGCTACCAGTTGCTGAACGAACTTGGCGCGGTGGACGATGCCAATGACCTGACGCGAATGGGCCAGGAGTTGGCGAAGCTGCCACTCGATCCACGTGTGGGCCGCATGATCATCGAGGCGCGCGAACGTGGCGCGCTCGATGAGGTGCTGGTGATTGCGTCCGCGCTGAGCGTGCAAGATGTGCGCGACCGCCCGATGGACATGCAAGCGCAGGCCGACCAAGCGCATGTGAAGTTTGATGATGAGAAGAGCGAGTTCGCGGGGTATCTGAAGCTGTGGAAATGGATTGCCAATTCGAAGGGCGGCGAAGGAATCCATAAGTTGTCTAACCGCCAGCAAGAACAACTGCTGCGCCAAAACTTTGTCAACATCCGCCGCGTGCGCGAGTGGCGCGACATTCATTCTCAGCTTCACACCGTCGTGGCCGAGCACAAATGGCGACTCAACACGCTGCCTGCGACGTATGAACAGCTTCATTTGTCGATGCTGGCAGGCTTGCTGGGCAACATCGGATGCAAGGTGGAGGTAGACGGGCAAAGCGGCGAATATTTGGGAGCGCGCGGCATCAAGTTCTATGCGCATCCCGGCGCGCACTTGGCGAAGAAACCGGGCCGTTGGATCGTCGCGGCAGAGTTGGTGGAGACCACGCGGCTGTTTGGTCGGGGTATCGCCAATATCGAGCCGCAGTGGCTGGAGCAAGTCGGTGGGCATTTGTTGAAGAAGCAATTGCTTGATCCGCATTGGGAGAAAAAGGCGGGCGAGGTGACCGCGCTGGAGCGGGCCACGCTGTATGGCATCGTGATTTACAGTGGCCGCAAAACCAACTATGGCCGTGTTGACCCGGCCGGCGCGCGCGAGATTTTTATCCGTGAAGCGCTGGTGAATGACCAGTGGGAAACGGCGCTGCCGTTTTTGGCGGCAAACCACAAGCTGATCAAACAGGTGGAAGACCTGGAGCACAAAGCGCGCCGCCAAGACGTGCTGGTGGATGATGAGTTGATCTACGCTTTCTATGACCAGCAGTAGGCGAAACGCGCGAGGGTATTTTTTTGCATCGGTGAGTTCATCAACGGTGCCGATGATCAGGTTCGGAATACCGGCCTTGGCGATCATGCCGACGGTCGCGAGGGATTCGCCGGAATTCACCGGGCCGATGATGACATTCACTTTGTCACTGAAGGCGAGTTGCTGGGCAAAATTAACCGCTTTCGTAGGATCACGGGCGGTGTCGCGAGTGATGAGTTCAAGCTTTTTGCCGCCAATACCCCCGGCGGCGTTGATTTCGTCCACGGCAAACTGTACACCTTGGTTCTCGGCGATCGCGGCGGATGACAATGGCCCGGTGAGGGAAGATAACCAGCC
>JANOTO010000162.1:0-3028 GCA_031416395.1 Rhodoferax sp.
CGCCTGGTTGAAGGTGCCAAGCAATAGGTCTGGGGCGGCGCTTAAAAGAGCCCAACAGACGTGCCAAGCGATGCTTAAAAGGCATCGCTTGCGCATGGCGACCCTGAAACCCGCACGGCACCGCGCACACCACGCCTTGGCAGCATGGGGTGATTTTTCGAAAAAAATAAACCTGGGAGTTCATTTTTTTCGAAGACTACCTGTTTTGACCTCAATTCAGATAAAGATCGACCTGTAGCTCTCGGTTAATATGCATAACCAGCTACTGGTTTGATAGTAAATGACACTCTATTCACCCGCTCCAAGTGTCGCCGTTGCAGCCCCCGCCAAGGTCACCGCCCGCTTCATGCTCTCCCACCCCGCGCACCTGATTGCGCTGGGCTTTGGCAGTGGCTTGAGCCCGTTCGCGCCCGGCACAGCGGGCACGCTGTGGGCGTGGGTGGCATTTTTGGTGATTCAGGCTTACGGCATGACCGATGGAGGGTGGGCGCTGTTGATTGGCGCGTCCATTCCCATCGGTTGGTGGGCCAGCACGGTGACGGCTCGCAACCTGCGCGTGCTGGACCCCGGCTGCATCGTGTGGGACGAGATCGTTGCCTTCTGGATCGTGCTGTGGCTGGTGATGCCCGCTGGGTTTTGGGCACAGGTGATCGCGTTTGCGCTGTTTCGCTACTTTGACGCGGCCAAGCCGGGGCCGGTGGGCTGGGCGGACAGGCTGTTTCACGGCGTGCGTGCCGACACCGACCCGAACGCGTGGAAGAAGGCGGGCTTTGGCATCATGCTGGACGATTTGGTGGCCGCGGGCTGCGCGCTCTTGGTGATTGCGATTTGGAGATTCATGTGACCGCTGAACTTGTCGCTGAACTCGCTGACTTGCTGCTGAAAAAACGCTGCCTGTTGGCTACCGCCGAGAGCTGCACCGGTGGCCTGATTGCGGCGGCGTGTACCGATTTGGCAGGCTCCAGCGCCTGGTTTGAGCGCGGCTTTGTGACCTACTCCAACGCCGCCAAAGTTGAACTGTTAGGTGTCGATGCTGATTTGATCGCACGGCACGGCGCGGTGAGCGAAGAGGTCGCACGCGCGATGGCGCAAGGCGCGCTCAGCCGCTCACGGGCGCAGGTGGCGGTGTCGGTCACCGGTGTGGCAGGGCCGACTGGGGGCAGCGCCGCCAAGCCGGTGGGCACGGTGTGGTTTGGATTTGCGACAGCATCGGGCGTGACAACCGAAGTACTGACGCAGAGATGCCTGTTCGCAGGCGACCGCGCTGCCGTGCGGCATGCCACCGTGCAGCACGCCTTGCAACGACTGATTGCCGTCGCGGGGCAGGCTTAAGAGTAGGTCACCCAGCTTGCGTGATCCGCATGATCCAGATGCGGCAGCGTGTTGTAGGTCACCAGCATGTGGCGCTTGGGCGTGAAGGCGAACTCGGTGACGGAGGCATTGCGAATCCGCAGGTTCATCTCTATCGTGGTCTCGGGCGTGGTGCCCAGCACGTGGCCCACGGCGGTCGATATCGGCCCGCCACTGGAGACCAGCAACACATTGCCTTCGCATTGCGTGCGCACATGGTCCAGCGCGCTGGTCACGCCTTTTTGAAAATCCACGTAGCTCGGCATGCCTTTGGGGCTGGTCACGCCGTTCATCCATTGCGTGAGGGCATCGCGCAGCAGGCGAAAGTGATGGCGGTACAGCTCGGGTGTGTCGGGCTTTTGCAGCGGCTCGGGGTGAATGGTGGCGATCACGGCGGCGCTATCGTATTCGTTCAGCCCAGGCCACTGGATTGGGCTGGCTTTCGAGGGGCTGGCGGTCGTGCCCAGGCCTTCAAGCAAGCCGTCCAGCGTTTGCGCCTGGCGTTTGAGTGTGCCCACCAGCACCGCATCAAACTTCATGCCTTTATCACGCCAATATTCACCCAGACGCACGCTCTGTTTGCGCCCCAGCTCGCTCAAGTTGTCGTAATCGTCAGCCCCGAAAGAGGCTTGGCCGTGGCGTACCAAATAGAGTGTTCCCATGCTGTGAATCTACGCGAAGCAGCGGCCTGGCCTTTGTCACCCGAGCGACCAGGCGCACGAATGCCGCTAAATTTCCTCTAACCAGTGGTTACAAAACCGCGAGGACGGTCGCACGCGTCTTGTTTACCTTTGGCGATGCCCTGCGTTGAGGAGATGTAGGCTTTTATGAAAGGACTCCCTATGACCGCAACCACCGGTACCATCATCAAAACCAGCACCCGCAACAAACCCCTGTGGATTGCCATTGGCGTTTTAAGCGCAGCCGTGGTTGCGCTTGCGGGCACCATGCTCTACATGCAGACGCGCCCGCAGGGCATCAAGGCGGTGTTGGCCCCGTCGGCCATGGTCGAGGAGCGCGACCTGGCGGCCCTGTCTGCCAACGCGGCGACGGGCTCCGCAGCAAGGCTGAATGCAGTGCAGGACGAGGTCGAGAAGCCCGCCATTGTCAAAAAGGCACCTCCGCCTGCAAAAACTCCGACCTCATCTAAGCCTGAGCACAAGCCGGTCGTGAAAGCCGCGCCGGCCGTCGCCAGCCCGGCACCTGCGGCGATGCCCGCTCCCGTGATCGCGCAAGCGCCCACCCCCGTCGTTGTGTCCAAGCCGATTTGCCTGCAATGCGGCACCGTCGAATCAGCTACTGCGATCATGCGCGCAGCTCCGGTCAGCGGCGTGGGCGTTGTCGCCGGGGGCGTCCTTGGTGCTGTGCTGGGCAATCAGGTCGGCGGTGGCAGTGGCAAGACAGCAGCGACGGTTCTGGGAGCAGTAGGCGGTGGCTGGGCCGGTAACGAGATTGAAAAACGTGTGAAAAAGGAAACCGTTTACGAGGTCAAAGTGCGCATGGAGAACGACAGTACGCGTACCTTTGAACTGGCAGGCCCGGTCAGCGCGGGTTCCAAAGTGACGGCTGAAGGTAACTCTTTGCGTCTGGCCGATGGCAGCCTGGTCAGCCCGCTGCAACGCGCGCAACCTCAAACGCAAAGCGGCAGCCCCAACCCGAGTCAAGCGGGCGGCTGAGC
>JANOTO010000163.1:0-1969 GCA_031416395.1 Rhodoferax sp.
ATGGGCATCCGGCACGGCTTCGGGCTGTGGCTGCAGCCCATCACGCAGGCGCAGAACTGGACGCGGGAAGCGTTTGCGCTGGCGATTGGCGTGCAGAACTTAACCTGGGGAGTCACTGGCATTTTTGCGGGGATGCTGGCGGACAAATTTGGCGCGTTTCGGGTGATCCTGATCGGGGCAGTTTGTTATGCGCTGGGCCTGGTGGGGATGGCGTATGCGACCACACCGCTGATGTTCTCGCTGACGGCGGGCGTGCTGATTGGCGCGGCGCAGGCAGGCACCACCTACGCCGTGATTTACGGCGTAATTGGCCGAAACATCGCGCCCGAGCGGCGCTCCTGGGCGATGGGCGTGGCGGCAGCGGCGGGCTCATTCGGCCAGTTTTTGATGGTGCCCACCGAGGGCTTCCTGATCAGCAACTTTGGCTGGCAAACCGCGCTGGTCATTCTGGGAGCGGCGGCTCTTCTGATTGTGCCCCTGTCATTCGGTTTGCGTGAGCCGGGCTTCGCGGGCGGTGCTAGCCTCAAGCGCGATCAATCCATCGCGCAGGCGCTGCGTGAGGCCTTCAAATACCCGAGCTTCCAGTTGCTGATGGCCGGTTATTTTGTCTGCGGGTTCCAAGTGGTTTTCATTGGTGTGCACATGCCCAGTTATTTGAAAGACAAAGGCCTGTCACCCCAAGTTGCAGGCTATGCGCTGGCACTTATAGGGCTGTTCAATGTGTTTGGCACCTACGCGGCTGGCGCGATGGGGCAACGCTTGCAAAAGAAGAACATCCTTTCGTTTATTTACTTTGGTAGGGCGGTGGTGATCACTGTTTTTGTGTTGGCACCGTTGTCGCCCACGAGTGTTTACATTTTTGCCAGCGTGATGGGCCTGCTGTGGCTTTCCACCGTGCCGCCGACGAACGCGGCAGTGGCGCAGATATTTGGCATCGCGCACATGTCGATGTTGAGCGGTTTCGTGTTTTTCAGCCACCAGATTGGCTCGTTCATGGGTGTGTGGCTAGGCGGCGTGCTGTATGACAAGACTGGCAGTTATGACATCGTGTGGTACATCGCCATTGCGCTGGGGGTGTTTGCGGGGCTGGTGAATCTACCTGTGAAAGAGGCACCGATTGCCCGCCTAGCATCGAATCGCGCACCTCTCGCCGCTTGAGTTTATTGCTCGATTCAAACAGTTCAACCACCATGAAGCGAAGCTACAAATTGGGGCTATGGACGGGCGCAGTTGCAGTGCTGCTGGGCGTGTTTTCGCTGTATACGCAGCCGGACTTTTTGGTGACGCTTGCCAACCAGGTTTGGGCTTGTTTTTGATTGAGGCGTCGCCCTGGGTCAGTCGTTGGGGGCATCTGGTGCCTGTGCAAGGCACGGTGCTAGACGTCGGCTGCGGGCAGGGCCGCCACATGAAGCATTTTGCTGAAGCAGGGCATGCGGTGACCGGCATTGACCGCTCGCCCGAGGCCTTGGCGACTGCGAGCACATGGGGTGAGACTGTCCTGGCGGATATCGAGAACGGCCCGTGGCCATTCATGACGGCTGACAAGTTGCGCACTTTCGATGCCGTTGTTGTGACAAACTATTTGTGGCGACCCCTGTTTGGCGTGATGGCCCAAAGCGTCGCGCCAGGTGGCGTGTTGATTTACGAAACCTTTGCCCGCGGCAATGAGACTGTGGGCAAACCGTCCCGCCCCGATTTTTTGCTGGAACATGGTGAGCTGCTGCGGGCATTTCCAACGCTGCGGGTGCTCGCCTATGAGGACGGCTTCTTGCCGGAGCCTGCGCGGTTTGTGCAGCGGCTGGTCGCGGTTGCCCATAATCCCCTGCGTCAACCAAGCTTTGCGCCCGCGCGCTATCCACTCTCGCTAAAATGGCGGGTCGGGTGACTTTCACCCCCGTTTTGAATTGACACCCCCGGACATGACAAGCACTTACCAACAGATCACCGGCAGCATCGTCGCACTGGTCAC
>JANOTO010000164.1:0-4211 GCA_031416395.1 Rhodoferax sp.
AGCTTCAAGTTCATGCAGCAGGCGATTGACTATGAGGTGCGCTGGCAGATTGAAGAAATCGAAGAGGGGCGTGCGATACAACAGGCGACCGTGCTTTTCAATGCCGACACGGGCGAAACCCGCGCCATGCGCACCAAGGAGGATGCGGCAGATTACCGCTATTTCCCCGACCCGGATATGCCGCCTCTGGTGATTGAAAAGGATTGGGTTGAGAGGATTCGCACGGGCATGACCGAGCTGCCGCGCGTGATGGCACAGCGATTTATAACCACGCACGGGCTGTCTGAATACGACGCAACCGGGTTGACGCAGAGCCGTGCGATGGCCGTCTATTTCGAGGCTGCTACTAAAGACTGCGCTCAGCCCAAATTGGTCAGCAATTGGATCCTGGGCGAAGTGTCCAAGTGGTTAAACGCAGTGGAAGATTACACGTTCGAAGAGTTCACGGAGTTCGTTCCGGCGCGCAATTTGGCTGCCTTGATTATCCGCATTGCTGACAACACTATTTCAAGCTCTGCCGCTAAAGCGGTCTTCACCGAACTAAGACATGCACCAGGGACGAAGTTTGACACTGCGCTGGCCTATGTGGATGCGATCATCGAATCCAAAGGTCTCAAGCAGATGAACGACTCCGGTGCGCTAGAGAAAATCGTTGCTGATGTGATTGCCGCGAACCCCAAAAACGTCACCGAATACAAAGCAGGAAACAGCAAAGCGCTGAATGCGCTGGTGGGGCAAATCATGAAAGCTAGCGCGGGTAAGGCAAACCCGCAGCAGGTCAACGACTTGTTGCGCAAACTGTTGGGCTAAGGGCTTTTGGTGGTTTTAGCACCAGAGGCCGCAAGTGCCACCGGTGCTGATGCAGTGGCTGATCTCAGTGGCCACAGCAGTTTGAGGCGCACCAGTTCTTCATCGAACCGTGCTGACACGCGCTTGATCTCACCGTCCTGATCGGTGATAAAGCGCGTCTGTACCACCAGGCTCTCGGTCAGCTCATCGACCTGGCGGCGCAGGCGCATGGGTGCCTTCGTGGGGTCTTTTTTATAGAACTCCATCTCTTCGTCAAGCAATGAGCGCTGGCGCTTGAGTTCGACCACGCGGTTGGCGGCGGCAGCCTTGACCACGTCAATCTGCTTGAGCGCCTCGGCCCGCTCCGTATCGTGCGCAGTGCGAGTGGGGTAGCGCACCAACAGCGCGCGGTCCCGGCGCTTTTCTTCGTCTTTGCGGTTGCGCTCCTGGGCTAGCAGTTTTTCTTTCTCTTCTTGCGCAGCGAGCTCCTGCGGGGTCAGCGTCGGCGCCATACTGCCGCGCACAGTGCCGCTGGGGTTCAAGATTTTTTGCTCGCGGTCAATGCACGCGGGAATGGGCCGGTCTGACGTAAGCTTTCGGCCATTGGCATCCACACAGGTGTAAATGCCGCCGGGGGCCTGTGCTTGGACATGGGCAGGCGCAGCCGCGAGAGCCAACAAAAAAGCTACGCTGCAAAGATGGACTTGATGTGAACGGGCGATCATCAGCTTTCAGAAACTCCGTAACGTTGACGATAGGCTTGCACACGCTCCCGATTTAGGTCTGCGCCGACATCACTGCCCGACTCTAAATAGTGCATCAAGTCGGCCAATTTGGCAATCGCACAAACCTTGAGGCCGAGTTTGTCGCGCACATACTGCACAGCACTGTAGTCCACGTCAGCGCCATTCTCCGTGGCTTTCTCCTGGCGATCCAAGGCAATTACGACAGCATGCGGTTGCGCACCTGCCGCCGTGATCAGGGAGATAGACTCGCGCACCGCCGTACCTGCGGACATCACATCGTCTACGACGAGTACCCGGCCTCTGAGCGGCGCGCCAACCAGTGTGCCGCCCTCGCCGTGGTCTTTGGCTTCTTTTCGGTTGTAGGCAAACGGCATGTTGCGCCCCAGACGGGCCAGCTCGATGGACAACGCAGCCCCCAACGGAATGCCTTTGTAGGCCGGGCCAAACACCATGTCGAACTCGATTCCGCTTTGCAGCAGCCGTTTGGCATAAAACTGCGCCAGCCGCCTCAGCTTGGCGCCATCATCAAACAGCCCGGCGTTGAAAAAGTAGGGGCTCATTCGCCCTGCCTTGGTTTTAAACTCGCCAAATTTCAACACGCCACAATCGACTGAAAACTGTACAAATTCTTGCGCTAAAGTATCTTGCATGGGTTCCAATCAATGTTCTTTTAGTGAATAACCTAACGCGGCAAGACTCAAATCGAACGACACGGAGAGCAATTTGTTCAAGTTAACCAGCCTCAATCTCAACGGCATTCGCTCCGCCACCAATAAGGGGCTGGAAGCCTGGCTTGACCAGCACCAGCCAGATTGTATTTGCGTACAGGAGGTCAAAGCCCAGGCTGAGCATGTGGAAGGCGCGTTTCAGCGCCTGGCGGGAATGAAGGGCTATTTTCATCTGGCCCAAAAAAAGGGATACGCGGGGGTGGGTATCTACACGCGCCACGAACCGAGCGACGTGATCATCGGCTACGGGTCGCCAGAATTTGATGCGGAAGGCCGCTACATTGAACTGCGGTTTGATACGCCGAAGGTCAAAATGTCCATCATCAGCGCCTATTTTCCCAGCGGCTCATCGGGTGAAGAGCGACAGTTGGCCAAGTTCCGGTATTTGGCTGAGTTTTACCCGCACCTGATCGCGCTCAAACAGAGCCGCGAGTTCATTTTGTGCGGCGATGTCAATATCGCCCACAAACAGATCGACCTGAAAAATTGGCAGAGCAACCAGAAAAACTCGGGCTTCACGCCGCCTGAGCGCGCCTGGGTAACCAAGCTGCTGGACGAGGGTGGAATGATTGACGTCTATCGTCGGCTTCAGCCCACGACGACCGGCACCGCCTACACCTGGTGGAGCGCGCGCGGTCAAGCGTACGCCAACAACGTTGGGTGGCGTTTGGACTATCACCTGGCGACACCTGCCCTGGCAGCGTTTGCCCGACGCGAAGCGATCTACAAGGAACAGAAGTTCTCAGACCACGCACCGATCACGATTGAGTACGCCATTTAATGCGCAGCCATGCGTGACGCGGGCCTTGGACAACCCGATGGTTATCGAAAGAAGATGAATAGAAGAATGATCACCAATATGGCCCCAGCACCGATGTACATAGCAAGCTCCTTCGCGGTGCCGACCCTCAATGAGGGGCTTTGAACACACGCCAGCCAGGAGATTTCACCACTTCAGGGTGCGGCGGATTGTTCGATAGCGAACATAAGGAGCAAACATTGCGCGCTGCCGAAGCGCCTCAGCCCGGCATTAATTGCGTCTTGCTTTTTCATAAAGTGGCATCACCCTGGGCAAATTGGCCTGTATCTCGGCAATTCGCGTCGTGCCGGACGGGTGGGTTGACAGCCACTGAGGTGGCGCTCCTTTGCTGGCGGCGCCCATCTTTTGCCAAAGGGTGACAGCGGCGCGCGGGTCGTATCCAGCCCGCGCGGCCAGCTCCATTCCGACCAAGTCGGACTCTGACTCGTCTTCGCGGCTGAACTGCAGCGTGAGCAACTGCGCGCCGTAGTTGGTGAGCGTTTGGCCGACCTGCCCCAGGCCAAAGAGCTGGCTTAGCACGCCTGCGCCGATGTTGGTCGCAGCCCCTTTGCCGATACGCTCCCGCGCGTGCTCACGCAATGCGTGGGCGATCTCATGCCCCATGATCATGGCGACCTCGTCATCGGTCGCCTTCAGTTGCTCCAGGATGCCGGTGTAAAACGCGATCTTGCCGCCGGGCATGCAAAACGCGTTGATCTGGTTCGAGCCGATCAGGTTGACCTCCCATTTCCAGCCCTTGGCGCGGTCGTTCCACTCGATTGTGAACGGGATGATCTTGGTGGCGATGGCGCGCAGGCGCATCAACTGAGGATTGTCTTTGGGGGCCAGGGCCTTCTTGGCGTTGGCCTCTTGCATCATCTGGGCGTACTGCGCGGCGGCGGAGCGTTCAACGTCTTCGGCTGGCACCAGTCGGGCAAACGCGGAGGTTCCGCGCATCTCGACACCCTCGCGCGCCTCGGCTTGCAGTACGGCAACGGGCGATGCCAGCAGCGCTGCCGCCACGGTTACGCCTGACACCCATTTCGTCGGTAGATTCAGATTCATATTCAATTTCATCTTCAGACCACCCAGTGCAGTTAAGCCAACGCGTATTATTCCCGCATGACGATGCCCATAACGGATAGCAGT
>JANOTO010000165.1:0-2191 GCA_031416395.1 Rhodoferax sp.
ACGCAGCTTGATCCCCACGGTGCGCCCTACATAGCCCTTGCGCTGCAAGTCGGCGGCCAGTTGCTCGCACAGTTGCGTGAAGACAGCGCCTAATTCCGCCTTGTCGTGCACGGCATGCAGGTCGCGGTCGAACGTGGTTTCGCGGCTGATGCTGACGGGCTCGCTGCTGGTCACCACCGCTCGCTCGTCGCGCCCCCACGCGGCGTGGTGCATCCCAGTGCCGGTGGCATTGCCAAAGTGGTCCATCAGCCACTGCTCATCCTTCGCGGCCAGTTCGCCAATGGTTTGAATCCCATGGTTTTTAAGTTTCTCGTCAGACTTGGGGCCAATGCCATTGATCTTGCGGCAGGCCAGCGGCCAGATTTGCGTTTGCAAATCCTCGTCGTGCACGATCGAGATGCCATTGGGCTTGTTGAACTCGCTGGCCATTTTGGCCAAGAGCTTGTTCGGTGCCACGCCGACTGAGCAGGTCAACCCCGTCGCGTCAAAAATTGATTTTTGCAACAACCGCGCCAGCACGCGCCCGCCCTCGCGCTGGCCACCGGGCACGTCGGAGAAATCGATGTAAACCTCGTCTACCCCCCGGTCTTCCATCACTGGTGCAATCTCCAGAATGGTCTCTTTGAACAAGCGCGAGTATTTGCGGTACTCGTTGAAATCGACCGGCAGCAAGATCGCCTGCGGGCACAGCTTGGCAGCCTTCATCAACCCCAAAGCGGAGCCCACCCCAAACTGTCGCGCCGCGTAAGTGGCGGTAGTGATGACGCCGCGCCCGGTGTAGCCCGAGAGGCGGGGAAATGAATCGACGGGAATATCGGCCAACGTATGGCCTTCATAGGTCTGGCGCAGCGTCTCGTCCGCCGCACGCCTGCCACCGCCAATCACCACGGGCAGGCCTTTGAGCTGCGGGTAGCGCAACAATTCGACGGAGGCATAAAACGCATCCATATCCAGGTGGGCGATGCGGCGCATGGTGTCGCTGCCTTCAAAACTGCGCGCTGATCACGACCAAGCCCAGAGTGATCAGTGTCAGGCCGATTTTCTCGGTGCGGCTCATGTGCTCGCCAAACAGCTTGCGCGACACCAAGTAGCTGAACAGCACTTCAATTAAGCTCAGCGTTTTCACGTCCACTGCGGGTCGCATCGCAAATGCGGTGAACCAACCAATGGAGGCCATCGCACCCATCGCACCGGCCACCGTACTGAGCCGCCACGCTCGTGCGATTTTGGGGAGCACCGTCGGCGTGCGGGCGCCAATCCAGCCACCGAGCAGCGCTGTTTGCAGCAATTGCGCCAACACCACGCCCCAAGCGCCAATCAGCCAAGGGGACACGCCTGGCAACGCCAATGCGGCACCTCGGTAACCGACGCTGGCCAACGCAAAACCGGCACCAGCAGCCAGGCCAAACCAGGCGCTGCGACCAAGCCAGGCGCGCGAATCTGCCAGTTGCGACATGCCGCTCTTGGGCACCGACAGCATCAGCACACCCACGGTGGACACTGCCATCGCCACGCCCGCCCACAGGCTGGGTACTTCGCTCAAAAAAACTGTGGCAAACAACGCCACTTGCAAAACCTCGGTTTTGGCAAACGCCACCGCGATGACGAAATTGCGCTCCTTCATCGCCAGTAACAAAAACGAGGTGGCGGCAATCTGCGCCACGGCACCCAGAATCAACCAGGCAAAGTAAGCAGCGTTAAACGCGGGCCAGGTGCTGCCCGCAGGCAAAAGCTGCATCACCACCAGCAACCAAAAAAACGCAAAGGGCAGGCCATACAAAAAGCGTACCAAGGTCGCCGCCAGTGTGCCCAGCTCGGCGGTCAGTGAGCGCTGTGCAGCGTTGCGGATGGTTTGAGCGAATGCCGCCCAGATGACGATGGGAATCCAGGCCCAGGCGGCCATTTCGGGGAGTTGCATGCGCTCTGAAAGTGGCTAAAACGTCCCCGGCAGCAAAATGCCTTTGTCCACCGTGCGGATGTTCGTGTGCCCACAAAACGCCATAGTGAGGTCAAGCTCTTTGTGGATGATCTGCAATGCCTTGGTCACGCCCGCCTCACCCATCGCACCCAGGCCGTACAAAAACGAGCGACCAATGTAGGTGCCCTTGGCCCCCAGCGCGATGGCCTTGATCACATCCTGCCCACTGCGAATGCCACCATCCATGTGGACTTCAATCTGCTTGCCCACCGC
>JANOTO010000166.1:0-4576 GCA_031416395.1 Rhodoferax sp.
TAAGTAGCTCTGAAACACGCCCACATGCACAAACGCCGCATCGGCTGAATTCGGCCACAGATCTGCGGTGCTGAAGCGAACGTCATAGGTCGGTTCGTCAGCGGCCTGAACGCCGTGCGCATGCGCATCGGGAAATGGGTACACCGGCGACTCGCTAACCACCACACCGCTTTTGCCGCGTATGTAGGCGGGCATGCGGTTGTGGCCGGGCACGTAGTCGGCGATCACCGTCACGCGGTCGCCCGATTGGAATCGTTCACGCTCAACCCGGTTTGAACGCCCCGGCGCACTGGGCGACGACAGCGGAAACGCCCCCTGCGCGCGGCGCTCCAACTCGTCGCGCGTGACCAAGCCCTTCTCGACGCACAGCGTGGCCAGACTGGTCAACGTGCGCTCGTAATAACCAGCGGCCAAATAGTGGCGCGGCTCCATGCGCTCAATGGCGTGGCGGTACTCGTCCATGTTGAACACGCCGTGCTTCACCGCCAGTGAGTACATGGCGTTGACGCGCTTCTCCCAATCGGCGTGAAATACCAGCGCCTTGGGCGAATGCCGTACCGGGCCAAAGCCCTGCTTGCCGCCCAGATCGTGCATGCCGTCCATCGGTTTTCTCCTTTCGTTATCTTGATTTACAGACGTGCCACGCCGATCATCGCGTCTTGCGTCACGATTTTGGCCAGCTTGTCTGCCGGCCAACCGAGGGTGTGCGGTGGCTGCACGGGCAGCACCATGTAGCGGGTATCGGCCGTGGTGTCCCATACGCGAATTTCAATCTCAGGGTCGAGGTCAAGCCCCATTTCTTTCAGTACGGTGCGCGATTCACGCACCGCGCGGGAGCGGTACTCCAGGTCTTTGTACCAGTCTGGCGGCAGGCCGATGATGGTGAATGCCGTACACGAACACAGCGTGCAGCAAATCACGTTATGCACCTTTGCCGTGTTCTCCAGCGCGACCAACTGGCGATGGTGCTTGGGCATGGCCAACCCCAGCTCGCCCACGGCACCGATCCCGTTGGCCAACAGGCGCTGCTTGAAGGCCGCGTCTGTCCACGCCCGGGCGACGACGCGCGCGCCATTTTGCGGTAGCCACGTCTCTTCGACCAAGTGATTGGCCTGCTCGATGAACTCAGCAGGCTGCATACCGCGCTCGTGCAGCACGGCCTGGATCGCGTCAACCCGTGCTTCGATGGATGCGACGGTGTGGGAAGGGATTTGAATCGAGTTGCTTGCTTGCATTTTTGTCACTCCAGCAGCGTTGCGATGGTGCGCTACTTCGCCACCGTCATCCATTTATACAGCATGAAGCCATCTGCCCGTTGGTAGGCTTGCACGTTTTTCTTCATCGCCCAGGCCAGCATTTGCTGGTGCAGGGGGATGTGGCCGACATCGGCGGCGTGCAGATCGAAGGCTTCTTTGATCATCGCATTGCGCTGGGTTTCGTCCAGTTCGGATTGGATGCGTGTGGTCAGCGCGTCAAGCTTCGCGTTGCTGTAGGTGCCGAAATTCCACTGGCCCTGCGCGCCGTTCGGTGTGGCCATCACGGTGAAAAGGATGTTGTGCGCGTCGTACCCTGCGGGTGACCAGCCGAGCATGAAAAACGGCAACTCGCGTTTAAGCGCGCGTGGGAAGTACGTGGCTTTGGTTTCGGCTTGCAACTTGACGGTGATGCCGACTTTCGCCAGGTAGGAGGCGACCGCCTGGCAGATGTCAGAGTCGTTCACGTAGCGGTCGTTCGGGCAATGAAACGGCACTTCAAAACCATTGGGGTAGCCCGCATCGGCCAGCAGTTTGCGCGCGCCATCCGGGCTGTAGGGCTGCCGTTTCTCCAGGTCTGGCGTGTGGCCGCGAATGCCCGCTGCAATCATCGCCCCGGTGGGCACAGAAGCGCCCAGCATCACGCTGGTTTTGATGGCATTGATGTCGATCGCCTGATAAAACGCCTGCCGCACGCGCTGGTCTTTGAACGGGTTTTTGCCTTTGACGCTGGAGTTGGCCAGCTCGTCGCGCTTGTGGTCAAAGCCTAAAAAGATCACCCTGGATTCAGGGCCTTCTTGCACCTTCAGCGCGGGCAGGGTGCGCAGGCGGCGTGTGTCTTGCAGCGGCAGCGGGTCGATTACATCCACATCGCCCGATACCAACGCCGCCACGCGCGTGCCGTCGTTGCCGATGGGCGTGAAGATCACTTCATCCAGATTGCTCTCCAGTTTGTCCCACCACAGCGGGTTGCGCCCCAGCACCGTGCGCACGCCAGGCTGGCGCTCACGCACGCGAAACGGCCCCGTGCCGTTGGTGCGGAACGACGCAGCGTTCTCAATGCCCCGACGTCGGTCCACGGGCTTGGTGGCGTTGTTGGCTTCGCACCAAGCTTTGTTCATGATCAGGATATTGGTGATCAAGTCCGGCAAGATCGGGTTGGGGGCGGACGTGTCGATCTCCACGCTGAAGTCACCCGTTTTGCGCACCGCCTTGACGGACGCGAGCTGCGAGCGCACGTCCGAGCCATCACCCCGCGCGCGCTCCAGTGAGAACACCACATCATCCGCCGTGAACGGCGCGCCATCATGAAACTTGACGCCCTGGCGCAGCTCAAACCGCCACACCGTGGGTTGAACGGCGCTCCAGCGCGTCGCCAGTGATGGGATGATCTTCAAATCCTTCCCGCGTGTCACCAGTGACTCAAACACATTGTTCAAAAACGCAAGCTGCACTGCCTCGTTCATCGAGTGCGGATCCATCGACAGCGCATCGCCCTGGTTGGCCACGCGCACCGTCACAGCCTGGGCTGACAGTGCGATCGCAGCCATGCAAGCTGCTGCGGTCATTTTGAGTATTTTTGAAGTGATTGAGCGCATAAATGAACCTGTGAGTTAATTTTTTACTAGAAACGGCTGTTTTTTAGCCAAATTATGAATAGATTAGGCCTCTGGCTCTCGAATAATATGCATAATTAGCTATATAAATAATAGCTTATTGCTTGGTGACTTTCTTTCTGCGTCTCATGGAGCGCTTAGCAAAACCACCTGTGTTTTACCATGCGCAGCTAAGCTTTCAATTCGAACATCAATATGACCCCGATTCACATTTCCTCGACCTTCGATTCAGGTGCCATCGACGTGGTGAGCACCACCGACCCAGCCAACATCACCCTTAACATCCGAGCCGACAACGCCAGCGAGTTTGCCCAGTGGTTTCACTTTTCGTTGCAAGGCAAGAGCGGCCAGGCGGCGACGCTGCGCTTTCTCAACGCCGGGAAGTCGGCCTTCCCCGCAGGCTGGAAAGATTACAGAATTTGTGCGAGCGTTGACCGGCAGAACTGGACGCGCATCGACACGCGGTTTGATGGCCAGGTGATGCAAGCCAGCGTGGTGCTGGCCCAGCAACCGATGTACTTTGCCTACTTCGAGCCGTATTCGTACGAGCGGCATCTGGACTTGATCAGCCAAACTGCGCAGTCCAGCCAGGTAGAGGTGCAGCACCTGGGCCAGACGCTGCAGGGGCGTGACGTGACGCTGCTGCGGATCACTGATGCGGGCGAAGATGGGAGGGCATCAATGCCAGAGCACGAGCGCCTTAAGATCTGGCTCATCGCGCGCCAACACCCCGGCGAGACCATGGCCGAGTGGTTTGTGGAGGGCTTTTTACGGCGCCTGCTTGATGCACAAGACCCCGTCTCCCGCGTGCTGTTGCAGCAATGTGTTTTTTACGTGGTACCCCACATGAACCCCGATGGCGCAGTGCTCGGCAACCTGCGCACCAATGCGGTGGGCACCAACCTGAACCGCGAATGGGCCGCGCCCAGCCTGCAAAGCTCACCCGAGGTCTATTGGGTGCGTCAAAAGATGATGGAAGTTGGCATCGACCTATTTCTGGACGCACATGGCGATGAGGACTTGCCGTATAACTTCGTAGCGGGCAGCGAAGGCGTGACCGGCTACGGCCCTCGCATCGAAAAGCTGGAGGCCGCCTTCAAGTCAAGCTGGCTTGCAACCAGCCCCGACTTTCAAGTAGAGCATGGCTATGGCCGCGCCAAGCCCCACAGTGCCAACCTGGCGCTGGCCACGAACTGGGTGGCCAGTCAGTTCAACTGCCTGTCGTTCACGATTGAGATGCCGTTCAAAGACAACGCCAACCTGCCTGATGCAAAGTTGGGCTGGAGCAGCGGGCGGTCGAAAAAATTCGGGGCCAGTGTGTTGTTGCCAATTCTGTCGGTGGTGCCGGAACTGCGCTGACGCTGTTCAAGCACCACATGGCATCGTGGTGGGATCAGGCCGACGGCGCACTCAGCTCCGCGGGTGTCCCCCGCGCGGCCTTCGGCCAGTCGCTCCTCCTTTACCCCGCTGCGCTGAGTGCGCCATCGACCTGATCCGGTGAGCGCTTTGGGTACGCCGTGGATATCTGATTTCTGCAACCCAATAACTCATGGTTACTGCCGATGAGGTTGGGGTGGGTGGCGAAGCGAAGTCAGGGAGGAGCGACTGGCCCGCAGGGCCGCGCGGGGGACATTCGCGTAGCTACCCACGCCGGCCTCGTCGGCTTGCCCGCACGTGAAATAGCCTATGAAAAGAAATGCCCATCAC
>JANOTO010000167.1:0-8221 GCA_031416395.1 Rhodoferax sp.
TTGGTGAGTTTTTGGATGCAGGAATGGTAGGGGGTGTCAAAATCGTGCGCAACAGCCGCACTTTGGGCTACTTTGTGCCAGAGCGGCAGTACCGCGAGTGGTCGAAATTTTCTGCACAATCCAGCATCCCGGTAACCCAGCCCACGGTAAATCTCAGCGCGCAAGAGTTGGACGCACTGACAGCTTTTTGCGCGGGCGAGATCACAAGCTCTGAGGTCAGGGCGGAGTTGAAGTGTGAGCGTCGCAGGCTGATTGAGCTTGTGGCGTCGCAAGGGCTAAAGCTGCCGCACCTCAGTCATCTGGAGGCGAACAGAATGGCGATTGAGGCGCTGCAGGCTGCTGGCTTGGGGCAGTCCGAAATTGGCAGAAATCGCGAATCATTCCAAACAGCTTTTGAAAACATTCCGACGGATCGAAGGCCAGCCAAGAAAATAATTGATCAACCGATACGCGCGAACGCCAAGTAGGCCTCGATGATCAAACAGGGTAAAAAAAGTACAACGACTCAAAAATAAAGCCACCGATCAAGGTGGCTTTACAAAAGCTTGTTGGTGCCGCTTCAATCAATTGGGTTCATTCGGTCTTGAACGAAAACTCCTGCGTCGCTTCAATCGCCTCAGAGCCCGAATCGCTGGAGCATTTGTATTGCAACATGGCGGCCCGCACCGCAGCATGAAAGATGCGGGGGCCCGACAGGATGGTGACTTCTTTGACCACACCGTCTTTGATCAACGCTTTGGCTTTGACCACACCTGTAGCGCCGTCTTGAATTGCTTTGCGGGGCATTTCAGGAGGCACCTGCGTCGGGCACGCGACACCAATGTCCGCGCGGTTCGGCCTGGGTGGCGCTGGTGGTGCGGGCGGTGCGGGAGGTGCCTCGGCCACGACGGGCGGGGGTGGCGCGATCACCACCGGTGCGGGCGGCGGGGCGACCGATGCCTCAATGGTTGGCGCGGTGCTTGGGGCAACAGCGACCTCGGGGGGGGGCACAAAAGGCGGCGGCGGGGCCTCGACCTTCGGGGCTTTTTGCTCGGGCGGTTTGATCTCTTTGGGCGGCGGTGGCGGTGGCGGAGGGGGGATGATCACTTCCTGAATCACCACGGCTTCGAGCGGTTTTTTGATGATTTCCAGCCCCTTGCGCGCCAAACCAGAGACTAAGACGTAGCCCAAGAGCGCGTGCAACAGTACGACGACAACAATGCCGGTATAGCGCTTGGATTGATCCTTGGGCTGATACCGGTAGTTGTCCCCCATGTGGGAGGCCGGATTAATGATGGCGGTGCTCATTGGACGAACTGCTCACTGCCGATCACGGCAATCTTGGTCAACCCCAGGCGCTTGCTGGACGACAACACGTTGGCAAACACCGCGTACTGCGAGGCCTTGTTGGGCCGCAGATGCACTTCCGGCTGCACGGCTTGCGCGGCAGCGGTTTTCATGTTGTTGTCCAACTCCTGCTGCGTCACAGGCAGGCCCTGCCAGTAGACCGTGCTTTTCTCGTCGATGTCGATCTGGATTTTTTCGGGCTTGATGAGGTTGGTGGGCGGCGTGCCCACGGGCATTTCCAGGTTGACCGCGTGCAGTTGGATCGGGATGGTGATGATCAACATCACCAACAGCACCAGCATCACGTCGATCAGCGGCGTGGTGTTGATGTCCATCATGACTTGCGGCTCGTCATTTGCGCCGGATTTTCCGATGTTCATGGCCATAAAGTGTCCTTGATGCTCAGCCACCCAACGGGGGCGGCTCGGTGATAAAGGCGACTTTGACAATGCCTGCGCGCTGGCAGGCATACAGCACTTTGCCCACGCCTTCGTAAGGCGAACCCAGGTCGCCACGAATCTGCACTTCGGGCTGCGGGTCTAGCGTGGAGACTTTTTTCAGCTTGTCCACCAGCGCGTTGACGTTGGGCATGCGCTGGTCGTACCAGAAGACGTTTCCGGTTTTGTCGACCGAGATGATGACGTTTTCGGGCTTGGTTTCGCGCACCTCAATGCGCTCTTTGGGCAGCTCCAGCTTGATGGAGGTGGTGACTGCCGGGATGGTGATCAGAAAGATGATGAGCAGCACCAACATCACGTCCACCAAAGGCGTGGTGTTGATGGCCGACATGACCTCGTCTTCGCCGCTGGCGGGGCCGACGTTCATTGACATGGCGATGTCCTGAAAAGTAAGGACGGGTTAGGCTTTTTTGGCCGAGCCCAAAATCACGGCGTGCAAATCACCGCCAAAGGCGCGCACGTCTTCCATCACCGACTTGTTGCGGCCCACCAACCAGTTGTACGACAGCACGGCGGGCACGGCCACGGCCAGGCCAATGGCGGTCATGATGAGCGACTCGCCCACGGGGCCAGCCACTTTGTCGATGGAGGCCTGACCCGAGATGCCGATGGCCGTCAGCGCGCCGTAAATTCCCCAAACCGTGCCAAACAGTCCGACGAAAGGTGAAATCGAGCCGACCGTTGCCAGCACCGACAAGCCGCCTTGCACACTGCTTTGAATGCGGTCGACCGCGCGCTGGATGCTCATCGTCACCCAATCGTTCAGCGGCACGTGGCCCATGAGGCCGTTGTGCTTTTTGGTGGCTTCCATGCCGGCATCAGCGATAAAGCGGAAAGGGCTGGTTTTGTCGAGGGCGGCAGCGCCTTGCTCGACGGTGCCTGCGGACCAGAAATCTTTGGTGGCGGCTTTGGCTTGGCGGCTGATTTTGGCCTGCTCAAGCAGTTTTACAACCAGGATATACCAGCTGGCCACGCTCATGATGAGTAGCAGCAGCAAAACGGACTTGGCGATCCAGTCAGAGGTTCTCCACAGGGCTTCCAGGCCGTAAGGGTTCTCGACGGCTTCTTTGGAAGCGGCTTTGACGGCGGGTTTGGCGCCCGGTGCAGGAACGGGAGTGAGGGCGGGCAGCTCGGGAGCGGCCGGCGTGGCTACGGGAGCGACCGTCGCGGTTTGGGCTTGCGCAGCAAGGGGGGCCAACCCAGCGGCTGGTAGCACCAAGCCCAAGGAAATAACAGTCGAGCCCAAGATTCTGGAAATAATGTTTTGCACCATGCGTCCTTTCACTAACAAAAAAGCGTTGATCCACGCCTTTTTGAGGCTGGCAACACTGTGGAAGCGCGCAAGTATAGCGGGCAGTTATGGTTAATTGGACTAGGGCAAGCCCCCGAGTAGCTATAGGATAAGAGGCCTTCCTCCAATCAGCTTGCGCCTGAACATGACACGCGTCACCGATTCCGCCATTGGCGCAGCAGGCCCCTCTCTTTTCTAGAGGCCACTGATAAGGCCGACGCTGGTGAAATCGCCGCGTCCGTTAATGGTCAATGAGGGCGGTGCCGCCCGACCCGCGAGAGAATTGATCGGGGTTGCCATGGACTGCGTTACAACGATTTTTCCTTGATTCGGGCCAGCAGGGCGCTCCACGACTTGCCAAACGCCTCGACGCCTTCACGTTGCAGCCGCTGTGCGAGCGCTTCGTCGTCTACCCCCTCACGCCTGAATTCCTCAAGCACCGCGTCGCCGTAGCCGCCGTCGAAGGGCAGCACTGTGCCGATCCTGCCGTGTTCGGAAAAGGCCAGCAGGGTCTTGTCAGGAATCGTGTTGATTGTGTCGGGCGCCATGAGGGCTTCGATGTAAAGCGTATCGCGTTCGACCGGATCTTTGGTGCCCGTGCTGGCCCAGAGCAGGCGCTGCGGCCTTGCACCCGCCAGAGCCAGCTTGCGCCAGCGTGTCGACGCGAGCAGATCGCGATAAGCCTTATAGGTTCGCATGGCGATGGCAATGCCCAGGCGGTTGTGCAACGGCGGCGAGACTTCCGACTTCACGGCGACATCCCAGCGGCTGACGAAAAGCGAGGCGACAGATTCGACCCGGGGACTCCGGCCCGCCTGGATGCGCCGCTCGATGCCGCGCAGGTAGGCCTGCGCTGCGGCCACATACTGCTCGCGCGAGAACAGCAGCGTGACATTGATCGGGACGCCGTCGAAGATCGACTGCTCGATTGCCGGAACACCTTCTGGCGTGCCGGGTATCTTGATGAAAATGTTGGGGCGCGCGGCGTGTGCATGCAGTTGCGCGGCATGCCTGATGGTGCCAGCGGTGTCATGGGCCAGCAGCGGCGAAACTTCGAGCGAGACCCAGCCGTCGGCTCCAGAACTGGCATCAAAGACCGGTCGAAACAGGTCCGCGGCCTGCCTCAAATCTTGCAGCGCAAGTTCAAAGAACAGCCCTTCGCCCGACAGGCCCCGACCGGCCAGCGCCTGAATCTCTTTATCGTACGTGGTGCCACCACCGATTGCATGCTCAAAGATTGTCGGGTTCGAGGTCAAGCCGGTGACCGACAGCTCGGCGATGTAGCGGGCCAGCGTGCCGTTTTGCAGTAGTTCACGGCTCATGTTGTCGAGCCAGAGGCGCTGCCCCAGCAGGTGGAGCTTTTCTGTGTTGGGGTTCATTTCACTTCCTCTGCGGTCCTATCGACATGGCTGCCGAACTGATGGCGCATCGCCGACAGGATTCGGTTGGCAAAATCGGCGTTGCCGCGCGAGGTGAAGCGCTCGAACAATGCGGCACTGAGAACCGGCACGGGCACCGCCTCGTCAATCGCCGCCTGAATGGTCCAGCGCCCCTCACCCGAGTCTGCGACACGGCCACCATAGCTTGCGAGTTCGGGGTCGATCACCAAGGCCTGCGCGGTCAGGTCCAGCAGCCATGAGCCAATCACACTGCCACGGCGCCAGACTTCGGTGATCTCGGGCAGATCCATCTCAAACCGGTAGAACTCGGGGTTGCGAAGTGGTGTGGTCTCGGCATCAACTTCGGGCTTGTTGTCCCCGGGACTATTCATCGCGTCCTTGCCGACATTGGCATTGCGCAAAATATTCAACCCTTCTGCATAGGCAGCCATGATGGCGTATTCGATGCCGTTGTGAACCATCTTGACAAAGTGACCGGCTCCGAACGGACCGCAGTGCAGAAAGCCGTCTTCGGCGCTGCCACTGCCCGCTCTTCGGCCAGGGGTGCGCGTTGCGGCCGAGACACCCGGTGCCAGCGCGCTGAAGATGGGTTGCAAATGCGCGACGATGCCGGGCTCGCCGCCAATCATCAGGCAGTAGCCACGCTCCAACCCGGCAATGCCGCCACTGGTTCCCACGTCAAGATAATGAATGCCATACGCTTGCAACTCGGTGCCACGAACGATATCGTCGCGGTAATTTGAGTTGCCACCATCAATAACGATGTCTTCTGCTTCCAGCAAAGGCACCAGATCGCACAGCGTCTGCTCGACCACCGCCGCAGGCAACATCAACCAGATGACGCGCGGTTTAGCCATGCGCGACACCATGGCCTGCAGGGAAGTGGCCCCGATGGCACCGTCTTTCTCCAGGCTGGCCACGACCGACGGTGTCCTGCCATAGACCACGCACTCGTGGCCCTTCGACAGCAAGCGCAGAACCATGCTGCCACCCATGCGGCCCAATCCGATCATTCCAAGTTGCATTTCGCTTCTCCGTTGGTTCGATCAAGCGCACGCCGCAAATGTGGGTGACCGTTTTGACGCGTGTTTTGGTAAGTCTCAGCGTGAAATTGTCAGAGTGGTGCGCACCACAAGTCTGTGCGGTGGCGAACAGAGTGGGCGGCACAACATGTCCGTCACGCCGACTGCGGCGATGCGTGTTCCCGTTCATCGCTGAAATCTGCCGAATTTCGCAGCTTTGCGCAGTTCGTCGCAAACGGGGTGCATCCGCAGTGCCCCGAAATTACATTGCAGTCCATGGCGGCGGTGGCCATCTTCAAAACACCGTCAACTTCAACCCGTTTGACTGGAGAAAAGCGATGATCAAGTTCTCAACCCCTAGGCCCTGGGCTGTTGCACTGGCGGCCAGCTTCATGCTGACTTACGGCACGTTCACCCTCATTGCCAGTTCGTTTCAGCATGCCGCCATCGATGCAGCTTGCATGGTGCAGTTACCACCTGTTACGGTGGTGGGCAAGCGCGCGGCGGTAGTTGACGACGTCGCGGTGCAATCCATCGAGACGACTCCTGCCGCATCCAAACTCTAAGCGTATTTCAACTTTAAACTCGCACAGTTCATGAATTTGCCTGCCTCGCCACCGTCCACACTGTTCAAAGAGCCCGAGCGTTTTGCGTGGCTCAAGCGCCTCAACGCGTCTTTGAGCGCCTGGGCCGCCACTTTGACATGGTGGCGCATGATCGCGCTGGCGTTGATTGCCTCGATTGCCGTCAATTGGATTGTCGAGACGCTGTCGCTCAACCACGAGCGGGAGAAGCCGGTCAAGGTCAAACGGGTAGCCAAGGAGCAAAACGAGCGTGCAGGGCGGGATCACCCCTGCGAGGGCGATGAATTTCGTTTTGGCGGTGAAAACGGCATTGTGATTTGTGAAGGGCGGCGGATTAAAAAGAAGGTTGACACTGCGCCTGCGTTGCCGCCAGCCGCCTCCGCCAGTGAGGCCACACCGCCAGCGGCTGGAGCCAGCGACACGGTGAGTATCAGCGTGGGCAGAACCGAGCAGGAAAAGAGATCCGCGCAGGAGAGCAACGAGAGCGAGGACGGCGAAAGCGTGACGCGCGGAGCCATCAAGAGAACCATCAGCGGCTGGATAGGCGATATCTTCAGCGCCGTGTTTATTGCGCTGTTTGCTTACCTGGTCGCCGCCAAAATCATCGTGCGCAAAACCGCTGAGGCTGATGCGAAGCTGCGCGTCGCGACCGACAGTGCCGATCACGAAGCCATGCAGCGCCAACTGGTGCAGGCGCGCCTCAAATTGCTGCAAGCCCAGGTGGAGCCGCACTTTTTGTTCAACACGCTGGCGGCGGTGGATTATTTGATCGAGACCGATGCCAAGCGTGCCTCGATCATGCAAAAAACGCTGATCAGCTACCTGCGTGCCGCGCTGCCTCAGATGCGCCAGGAGTCATCAACACTGGGCCGCGAGATCACGCTGATCCGCGCTTACTTGCAGCTCTTGAAGCTGCGCATTGAAGATCGGTTGGAGTTTGACATCAAGGTCGCCCCCAATCTTGAATCAGCAGTGTTCCCACCGATGGTGTTGCAAACCCTGGTGGAAAACGCCATCAAACACGGCATTGAGCCCAAACCCGAAGGCGGGCGTATTACCGTGCAGGCTGAGATTGTTGACGGCCAACTGCGTGTTGACGTGGTGGACACCGGCGTGGGCTTGCCGGATGGTGATATCTTTGGCAGCAGCAAAAACGGCAGCGGGCTGGGGTTGGACAATATCCGCAACCGCCTGGCGATGCTCTACCCTGGTGCCAGCCGCATGGAGCTGCGCTCGGGCCACGAAGGCGGTACATTGGTGCGGCTGTCGATCCCGTACCAGCCCCAAACACACTCTTGAAATACGTTGTTGATGGCTGAGCGATGACAAATCCGGTTGATCCAAGCCCACCGACCCGCACGCCTATCCGCGCAGTCATTGCCGACGATGAGCGCCTGCTGCGCGAGCAACTCCAGGCGCGCCTGCGCGAGAGCTGGCCCGATCTGGACATTTGCGGCATCGCTCGCGATGGGCTGGAGGCGGTGAAGCTGGCCGACCAACTGCGCCCGGACGTGGTGTTTTTGGATATCCGCATGCCAGGCCTGACCGGAATTGAAGCCGCGCGCGAGATTGCCGGACTGGATGACTGGTGCGGCGAGTTTGTCTTCGTCACCGCTTACGACGAATATGCCGTGACCGCCTTTGAACAAGGCGCGGTGGACTACCTGCTCAAGCCCGTCGAAACGTCGCGGCTTGACAAAACCGTGGCGCGCTTGCGTGAACGTTTGGCCAAGCGAATCAGCGGTGGCACGCCAACGCTTTTTCCCCAATCCGTGTTTCAGGCCCCGGTCGCCAACACGCAGGATGCCCTGCTGCAAACGCTGGCGCAATTGCAGCAGCGCCTCCAAGCCGAAAAGCCCGCTCCCCTGCTGCGCTGGCTGCAGTGCAGCGTGGGCACCACCACCAAGTTGATCTGCGTTGACGACGTGCTGTTTTTCAGGTCAGACGAGAAATACACCCGCATCCAGCTACTGGATCAGGAGGCCTTCATCCGCACGCCGATCCGTGAGTTGATCTGCCAGTTGGATGCCCAGCAGTTCTGGCAAATCCACCGCTCCACCATCGTCAACCTAAGCGCCATCGCCGCCGTGCAGCGCGACGAAATGGGCCGCCAGCGGGTGAGCTTGAAGCAGCACAAGGA
>JANOTO010000168.1:0-3674 GCA_031416395.1 Rhodoferax sp.
TTCCGCGAAGACCACGAGGCCTACCGAGAAACGGTGCGCCGCTTCATAGACCGTGAATGCAAACCACGCCAGGCCGAGTGGGACACCGCTGGCCGGGTTGACCGAAGGACTTGGCTGAAGGCTGGGCGCGAAGGCTTGCTGTGCACAGCCATCTCAGAGCAGTATGGCGGCGCGGATGGAGACTTTGGGCACTGCGCCGTACTGATAGAAGAGATCGCCAAATCCGGTATCAGCGGGCCCGGCTTTTACTTGCACTCGGACATCATCGCGCCGTACATTGAACGCCTGGGCACTGAGGCGCAAAAGCAACAATGGCTGCCCAAGTGTGCCAGCGGCGAAGTGATTCTTGCCATCGCCATGAGTGAACCCGGTGCGGGCAGCGACCTGAAGGCGATTCGCACCACGGCGCTGCGCGAGGGCGATGAATACGTGATCAACGGCTCCAAAACTTTTATCTCCAACGGGCTGAATTGCGACTTGGTGGTGCTCGTCGTCAAAACCAACCCCGAGTTGGGTGCGAAAGGCACGTCGCTGATTTTGGTCGAGGCGGATCGCACTGGTTTTCGCAAAGGCCGCAAGCTCGAAAAAATGGGCCAGGAAGCGGCAGATACGGCCGAACTGTTTTTTGACAACGTGCGTGTGCCGGTGAGCAACCTGCTGGGCGAGGAAGGGCTGGGTTTCAAATATTTGATGAGCGAGCTGGCGCAAGAGCGCTTCATCATCGCCATCAGTGCCGCCGCCAAACTGGAGGCGATGCTGGCGGAGACGATTCGCTACACCAAGGAGCGCATGGTGTTTGGCAAGCCGGTGTTTGATTTTCAAAACACGCGCTTCAAGCTGGCCGAGATCAAAGCACGCGCCACAGCGGTGCGCATGATGGTCGATCAATATCTGGTGGAGCATCTGAAGCGCAAATTGACGCTGGAAGAAGCGGCCATCGCCAAGCTGTATTGCACCGAAGAGCTGGGCAAAGCGCTGGATGAATTACTGCAGCTCTACGGCGGCTATGGCTACATGATGGAGTACCCCATCTGCCGCGCCTACGTCGATTCGCGCGTGAACCGAATCTACGGCGGTACCAGCGAGGTGATGAAGGAGCTGATCTCGCGGGGGCTCTAGGGTGACCTGAAATTAATTGGGGTCAGATTCCAATTATCACAATACGAAAGAGGATGCGATGGCAGGCATGAGTAGCAAGATGGTTCAAGGAAAAGTAGTCGTTATCACTGGCGCAGGCGGTGGCATCGGTCGTGATTTCGCGCTCGCCTTCGCGCGCGAGGGTGCAAAAGTCGTCGTCAACGATATCGGTGCGTCTGTCGGCGGCGAGGGTCACGACGCGGGTCCGGCGCAAGCGGTGGTCAACGAGATCAAGGCATTAGGCGGCGAGGCTGTGGCCAATACCGACAGCGTGTCTGAAGCTGCATCAGCCAACAAAATTGTGCAGACCGCGTTGGACAGCTTTGGCCGCATCGACGTGGTAGTGAACAACGCGGGCATTCTGCGCGACCGCTTCTTTTTCAAGATGGCGGATGACGAGTGGGATGCCGTGATCAAAGTTCACCTTTACGGCGCGTACCACGTGAGCCGCGCTGCTGCGTCGCACTTCAAGGAGCAAAGCAGCGGCTGCTACATCCACATGACTTCGACCTCGGGCCTCATCGGCAACCTGGGCCAGGCCAATTACTCGGCGGCCAAGCTGGGCATCATGGCGCTTTCAAAATCCATAGCATTGGACATGCAACGCTTCAACGTACGCTCCAATTGCATCGCGCCATTCGCGTGGAGCCGCATGATCGGCGCCATTCCTACCGATACGCCTGAGCAACAGGCGCGGGTGGATCGCATCAAGCAGATGACGCCCGCCAAAATTGCGCCGCTGGCCGTTTGCCTCGCGAGTGATGCAGGCGCTGACGCGAACGGTCAGGTGTTCGCGGTGCGCAACAACGAAATCTTCTTGATGAGCCAGCCGCGCCCGCTGCGCTCGGTGCAACGCAGCGAAGGCTGGACTCCCGAAAGCATCGCCAGTCACGCCTTGCCTGCGCTCAAAGCCAGCTTCTACCCGCTGGATCGCTCGGCGGATGTGTTTTCATGGGATCCGGTGTGATGACTTCAAACGGCATCTTGAACCAGCACCAAGCGCAATTGAGTCAGGGCGAGTTCCGTATTCAGCGCTGCTCGGCTTGCACCAAACACATCTACTTTCCGCGCGAAATTTGCCCGCATTGCGGCGCGAGTTCTCCGGATTGGGTCATGCCGAGTGGCCTGGGCGCGGTCTACGCCGTGACTACCGTGCGGCGCAAGGCGGATGCGGGGGGCGACTACAACGTCAGCCTGATCGACCTGGACGAAGGCGTACGGCTGATGAGCCGCGTCACCTGCGCTCCCCACGACGTTCGTATTGGGCAGCGCGTACGAGTTCGCGTGCAAGTGACAGACGGCGCGGGGCTGGTTGTGTTTGACCCTGTTGGTCCGGCTGCATCGCAAGGGGGCAAGCCATGACCGCCACCTCAGCCGAACTCAAAGCCCTGCGTGGCAGTGCGGCCATCGTCGGCGTGGGCACGTTTGGCTTTGGCGAAGCGCATGGCTTTACTGACATGGAGCTGCTGGCACGCTCGGCCCACGCAGCCGTGGCCGATGCAGGATTGAAGATGAGCGACATTGATGGCCTGTGTACCGCCAGCGTCACTTCGACCATGTGGACGCTGCCCGTCACCGAATACCTGGGCCTGAACCCGCGCTACGTCAACGGCACGATGCTGGGCGGCTCCAGCTTTATCGCGCATCTGCTGCCCGCCATGCAAGCCCTGCAATCGGGCCAGTGCAATGCCGTGCTGGTGTGCTACGGCAGCGTGCAGCGTACGGCACAGTTTGGCCGTGCAGAAATCGCCAAAGCGCGCCGATGGCTCGACCCGCAGCCGTTTGAGACGCCGTATGAGCCGATGCAGCCCGTGTCCGCCTACGCGCTGGCCGCCTCGCGGCACATGCACGAGTTTGGCACCACGCGCCGCCATTTGGCCGAGGTCGCGGTTGCCGCACGCGCGTGGGCGGCGCTGAACCCGCAGGCCTTCATGCGCGAGCCATTGAGCATAGATGATGTGTTGAATGCCCGCATGGTTTCCGATCCTTTGAGCGTGCGTGACTGCTGTCTGGTGACCGATGGCGGTGGCGCGTATGTGATGGTGCGCGCAGATCGCGCGCGGCACTTGGCTAAAGCACCTGTCTATGTGCTGGGCAACGCGACCGCTGTGTGGCATCGGCAAATATCAAGCATGCCAGACCTCACGGTCACCGCGGCCAGCCAGTCGGGCCGAGACACTTATGCCATGGCGGGCTTGTCGGCCAAAGACATGAACGTGCTGGAGTTGTATGACGCGTTCACGATCAACACCTTGCTGTTCCTCGAAGACCTCGGTTTTTGCAAAAAGGGCGAGGCAGGTGCATTTGTGGAAGGTGGTGCAATCGGCCCCGGTGGCAGGTTCCCCGTCAACACCAACGGCGGTGGCCTGTCATGCGTCCACCCTGGCATGTACGGGATTTTTGCGTTGATCGAAGCCGTGCAACAGTTGCGTGGCGAATGCGGTACACGCCAGGTTGCTGATGCCAAAACGGCGCTGGTGCAAGGCAATGGCGGTGTGCTGTCGAGCCAGTCCACCGCCATTCTGGGCACCGCAGAC
>JANOTO010000169.1:0-2289 GCA_031416395.1 Rhodoferax sp.
CATCGTGTGGTCTCCCGACGCAGTGGAGCGGCTGGGCACTGGCGCTCTTGGGGCTCTTCAACATTATCGGCAGCCTGGCAATGGGCTGGGCGGTGGGGCGTTGGCGCATGAAGTCACTGTTGTCACTCGTCTATGCCTCACGCGCCATTGCGGTAATCGTTTTTCTGCTGGCTCCCAAAACCGGGCCGGTGCTGCTGACATTCGCTGCCGTGATGGGTTTGACTTTTTTAAGCACGGTGCCGCCCACGGTAGGCCTCGTCGCCAAGTTTTTCGGCACGGCAAACCTCGCCACACTGTTTGGCGTCGTCATGCTGACGCACCAGGTCGGCGGATTTCTGGGGGCCTACCTTGGCGGAAAAATCTTCGAAGCGACGGGAAGTTTTGACTGGGTGTGGTACATCGACATCGTGCTGGCCGTGGGAGCGGCGTTGATTCATTTGCCGATCAAGGAGGCGGTGGTGGTGCGCAAAACCGCGTCTTCAGCGGCTTGAAAGCGCCTAAACCGCCACCGTGTAATTCAACGTCATGCGCCCGCCATCCACCACCACGATCTCGCCGGTGACGTAGCTTGCGGCGTCGCTGGCCAGCCAGGCGACCACGTCGGCCACTTCCGAGGGCTCGCCCAAGCGCTTCATCGGGGTGCGGCTCAAAATTTTGGCTTTGGCTTCGTCGCTGGTTAGCACCGCGCGAGCCGCCAGCTCAGTGGCAATCGTGCCGGGGGCGACGGCGTTGACTCGGATGTTGTGCGGTGCCAGCGCCAACGCCATCACGCGCGTGAGCTGGTTGACGCCGCCCTTGCTCACGTTGTAGCTGGCGATGTTGGGGATGGCCAGTACGGCGTTGACCGAGCTCATGTTCACGATGCTGCCCCGGCCCGCTTTTGCCATCTCCCGCGCGACAGCCTGCCCCATCAAAAATGAGCCCTTAAGGTTGATGCGCAGCACGGCATCAAAGTCCTCTTCAGTCACGTCCAAAAAATCAGCCGCCTTAAAGATGCCTGCGTTGTTGACCAGCACATCGATGCGCGAGTGCGTTTGCATGACTTTGGCAACCGCAGACTCAACCTGACGTTTCTCGCCTACATCGCAATGAAGATAGACAGCGCCAAGCTCCTGGGCCAAAGCCTCGCCGTGTGCATCATCAATGTCAAGCAAAACCACCTGAGCCTTCTCCTGGCAGAACCGGCGTGCGCAAGCGGCACCGATGCCTTGCGCCGCGCCGGTAATGACGACCACGCGGCCGGTGTGGCCGAAATTGATGTTGGCGTTCATGCTGTCTCAGTGGTTATCGCGCGGCACGGCGCTGCCTCTCATGCCCACCAGAAAGTCCAAATCTGCGCCTTGATCCGCCTGCAAGACGTGATCCACATACAGCTTCCAGTAGCCCGACGCCATCGGCGGCGCAGGCTGTGTCCACAGGCTCAGGCGGCGCGCCAGTTCTTCATCGCTGATGTGCAAATGCAACTTTCGCTCGGGCACGTTCAATTCGATCATGTCTCCGTTTTGCACCACAGCCAGCGGGCCGCCTGCAGCGGCTTCAGGCGCGCTGTGCAGCACCACCGTGCCATACGCGGTGCCACTCATACGCGCATCGCTGATGCGCACCATGTCGGTGATGCCCTTGCGCAGAATCTTCGGTGGCAGTGGCATGTTGCCCACCTCTGCCATGCCGGGGTAACCCTTGGGGCCGCAGTTCTTCAGCACCAGGATGCAGTGCTCGTCCACGTCCAGCGACTCGTCGTCGATCAGGCGGTGGAACTCCTCGATGTTCTCGAACACCACCGCCCGGCCCTTGTGCACCAGCAGCGACGCGGTGGCCGCGCTGGGCTTGATGACCGCGCCGCGTGGCGCCAGGTTGCCGCGCAGCACCGCGATGCCGGCCTTGTCCATGAATGGGCGGGACAGGGGCTGGATCACGTCGGTGTTGAAGTTCTCTGCGCCAGCGATGTTCTCGCCGATGGTCTTGCCGGTGGCCGTCAACGCACCGGTGTGCAGCGACTGTTCGATCTCCTTCATCACCGCGGGCAGACCGCCGGCGTAGCAGAAGTCCTCCATCAGGTACTTGCCCGAAGGCTGCAGGTTGACCAGGCAGGGCATCTCGCTGCCCAGGCGGTCGAAGTCGTCCACGGTCAGCTTGATGGCGATGCGCCCGGCCATGGCGATCAGGTGGATCACCGCGTTGGTCGAGCCGCCGATCGCGGCCAGTGTCTTGATGGCGTTTTCGAAGGCTTCACGCGTCAGGATGCGCGACAGGATCAGGTCTTCGTGCACCATGTCGACGATGCGCCGC
>JANOTO010000170.1:0-12967 GCA_031416395.1 Rhodoferax sp.
GGCGAGAACCTCCCCAAAACCCGCAGCGGCAAAATCATGCGCCGCCTGCTGCGCTCCATCGCCAAGGGCGAGGCGGTGACGCAAGACACGTCTACGCTGGAGAATCCGGCGATTCTGGATCAACTGGGGCAGGCGTATTGAGTTTCAAGATGCAGCAAGTTAGCTGCCAGACGCAAAAAAGCCTGCTTGCGCAGGCTTTTTAATGGGCCGCTGGCTCAAAGGCCAGCAATGTCCAACTGGGTTACTTGGTCGCGAGGACCCAAGCCGCCAAGGTTTTGGCTTCGGCCTCGGTCACCTGCGCATTTGCGGGCATGGGCACGGCACCCCATACGCCTGCGCCACCTTTAACGATTTTGCCCGCGAGCTTGTCTGCGGCGCCTTTGTCGGCGGCGTATTTGGACGCGACTTCTTTGTACGAAGGGCCAACGAGTTTTTTGTCAGCCGCGTGGCAGGCCATGCAGTTTTTGGACGTTGCCAAGGCTTGATCCGCAAACGCGGGCGCGGCTGCTGAAAGGGCGGCAATCACGGCAATTTGGGCAAACACTGAGCGCTTCATCTTTTTCCTCTTGGGGTAGTGGAGAGTTAGGTTACATTCCGACAACGCGATTGTATCGACTGCGGTTGACAGGCGCAGGCTACATTTTGAGACTTATCACCGGGGGACCACGGCATGCTGTTTTTGGGCTTGGGCATCATTTTTCTGCTGATGTGGTGGCTGGAGATTGCGCCAGTGGCCACGTGGGCCTGGTATATCGTGTTCGCGCCCTTTGCCTTGGCGGTGGCCTGGTGGGCCTGGGCGGATTCAAGCGGTTACACCAAGCGCAAGGCCATGGACAAAGAAAATGCGAAAAAGCAGGCGCGCATCGATAAAAACAAGGAAGCGATTGGCACGCTGACCACGAAAAGAAAGCGCTAGTCACCCAGCGCTGACCGCTATCAGTAATCGTCCAACACGGCGCCTTTACTGGCTGTTGACGCGTTGAACGCAAATTTCGCCTGCACGCCACGCGTGTAGCGCGGTTTGGGCGGCACCCAGCCGACTTTTCGTTTGGCGATTTCAGCATCCGGCACATTGAGTTGCAACAGCATTTGCACGGAGTCGATAGTGATGGAGTCACCCTCGTGAATGAAGGCGATCAATCCACCCACCGCAGCCTCGGGTGCCACGTGGCCCACCACCATGCCCCAGGTGCCGCCGGAGAAGCGGCCATCCGTGATCAGACCCACCGTTTCGCCCAAGCCCGCGCCGATCAGCGCGCCCGTGGGAGCGAGCATCTCGGGCATGCCGGGGCCGCCTTTGGGGCCTAAATAGCGCAGCACCATCACGTCACCCGCCACGATCTTGCCCGCCAAAATCGCGGCCAGGGCGGATTGCTCATCGTCAAACACGCGGGCCGGGCCAGTCATTACAGGTTTTTTCAAGCCAGTGATTTTTGCGACGCAGCCTTCGGGCGACAAGTTGCCTTTGAGAATTGCCAAGTGCCCTTGCTTGTAGATGGGTTTGTCGATGGCCCGAATCACGTCTTGATCAGCGCGTGGCACGGCCGGGATGTCTTTGAGCACCTCGGCCATGGTTTGCCCGGTGATCGTCATGCAATCGCCATGCAGCAAGCCAGCAGCCAACAGCGTCTTCATCACCTGCGGAATGCCACCGGCCTTGTGCAAGTCCACCGCGAGGTACTTGCCAGACGGTTTGAGGTCGCATAACACCGGGGTTTTGACGCGAACACGCTCGAAGTCGTCAATTGTCCATGGCACCTCAGCGGCGTGAGCGATGGCCAAAAAGTGCAGCACCGCATTGGTGGAGCCGCCCGTCGCCATGATCACCGCTACCGCATTCTCCAGCGATTTGCGGGTGACGATGTCACGCGGTTTGATGTCTTTTTTGATCGCCTCAATCAGCACCTTGGCCGACTCTTTGGCTGAATTCAACTTCTCGTCGTGCGGGTTTGCCATGGTGGAGGAGTAGGGCAGCGACAGGCCCAGCGCCTCAAAGCTCGACGACATCGTGTTGGCCGTGTACATGCCGCCACAAGAGCCCGTGCCTGGCACTGCACGCCGCTCAATTTCCAGCAGGTCTTCATCACTCATATTGCCCGCTGCGTTTTGCCCCACGGCTTCAAACACGCTGACGATGTTGAGGTCTTGCCCCTTGTATCGGCCCGGCAAAATCGTACCACCGTAGACATAAATGGCCGGCACATTGGCCCGCAGCATGCCCATCATGCCGCCGGGCATGTTTTTGTCGCAGCCGCCCACCACCAGCACGCCATCCATCCACTGGCCCTGCACGCAAGTTTCGATGCAGTCGCTGATGACTTCGCGCGACACCAGCGAATATTTCATGCCCTCGGTGCCCATCGCCATACCGTCTGAAATCGTCGGTGTGCCAAAAATTTGCGCATTGCCACCCGCTTCTTCAATGCCTGCAACGGCGGCATCAGCCAGCTTCTGCAAGCCTGAGTTGCAAGGCGTGATCGTGCTGTGCCCGTTGGCCACGCCGACCATCGGTTTTTTGAAATCGCCCGCTTCGTAGCCCATGGCGTAGTACATAGAACGGTTGGGCGCGCGCGACTTGCCCTCGGTGATGTTTTTGCTGCGCGGATTCAGGATGATGGGGTGGGTGACCATAGTGGTTTTGTGTGAACTGAATTGGGTTTAAATCTGACAACCAAGTTTAATCCGCAAAAACGTTCTTGAACGCCTTGCGTTTGCGGGTGCGGTAAATCGCGAAATCTGGACGATCAACGGGGATGATGCGTGATGCTACTGCTTCGACAGACTCAGATTCATAGATTAAGTCTTCAAAGCGGGGTTGATAAATCACTCATTTGCGCTTGGCAGCAAGCCGCTGCTTGATCACTAATTTGATGTCGACAGACTGACGGGCAATATCGCCGCGCCGATCACACGAATCTAGCAGCTCTCTCGTGCTTAAGCCCGTAAGACCTGGGGTGAGCCCACTTTTCCCGTCGAACACGGGCATGGGACGCGGCTTCCTAGCTGATGGTGTTTTTCGCATACTCATTCACGCCGTTCATTCGCCACCATCAAAAACGGATTAACAACCTGCAAGCTACCCACTCGCTGCATATGCTGCATGTCTTCTGAGTAAAGCACTTGGCACTTGGCCTGCTGGGCACTGGCGATGACGAGGCTGTCGTAAAACGAGAAGCTGTGCTCGGTGTGCAGCTTCAACGCGGACTCAATCAACTGCGGGCTGGGGCCGACTTGGTTCATCGGCTGCAAGACCAAATTAACGTAAGCCAAGATGCGTTCTTGCGGTAGCTGTAGGCGCTTGGCTTTGGTGGCGACGTTGCAAAACTCCTGAATTACTTGGTAGCTGACAACGCCTGTCTGATTGTTCAGGGCATGCGCCAGCAAATCTTTGGCGCGGGTTTGCTTGCGCGGCTCCAGGGTGTCGAAGCAGTAGACGACGATGTTGGTGTCGAAAAAGACGCGCTGGTCTACGCTGCCAAAGTCACTCATGAGGGCGCGCCGTCCAGGCGTTGCAGAATGCGCGCTTCTCGCTCGTTGTCTTCTGCACCATCCTGTTCACGCAAGGGCCTGCGCTGTGCAGCAGCAGCAAAACGATAGTCCACAGGCACGAAAGGCTTGCCCGCAATGGGTGCGGACAGTTCATCCAGCATGGCGCGGGTTTGTGCGAGCTTGAGACCGTCCACGTCTTCGCTGCTGTAACTGGCTAGCCATTTCCTGAACTCTTCATTGAGCGTGGTGCCGCGCAGCCGTGCGAGCGCGCGGGCTTGCTCGATCAGCGTGTCTTCGGCGCTTAGGGTGACGTTTTTCATGGTTTTAGTGTACACTAAGTTTTTTCGTGCGCACAATTTATTCAACGCAGGTGTCCATGTCTAATTCAAAGCAGATTGCAGCGCTTCTCGGCCCCACCATGATCGCCATGCTTGTCGCCGAGTTCCCGCTTGTGCAGCCGCATCTTTACGACGCGCAGATCCCGCCGGTCGTCTACCTCTCGGGCGTCCTGCTGTTCGTCGCAGGCTTGGCGATCGTCCGTGCTCACAACACCTGGGTAAGGAACTGGACAGTGCTCGTAACCTTCTGCGGTTGGTCTTTATTGCTTCTGGGCATGATTCGAATGTTTGCCGCAGGCCAGTACCGTCAGGCCACCGCGAGCACAAGTTCCTGGGTGTTTGTCCTGCTCGAAGGTTGCTTGCTGTTTGTAGCCCTGTTCATTACGTTCAAAGCTTACGCTCGAAGCAGCAGCTAGCCATCTTGCGCAGGCACAATATCGCCCATGCTAATCCACCCTCAAATCAACCCAGTCGCGCTGCAACTCGGCCCGCTGGCTATTCATTGGTACGGCCTGACTTATCTGGCGGCGTTTGGCCTGTTTATCTTTTTGGGCATTCGCCGCCTGAAGCACATGCCGTTTGCCGCCATCAAAGGCGAGGGGGCTTGGGTACGCAAGGACGTGGAAGACATCCTGTTTCTGGGTGTGATGGGCGTAATCTTGGGTGGGCGAATTGGCTATTGCCTGTTTTACAAACCGCTGTATTACCTGTCTAACCCGCTGGAGATTTTCATGATCTGGCAGGGCGGCATGAGCTTTCATGGCGGGATGCTGGGGGTGATTGGCTCGATGATTTGGTTTGCCCATTCGCGCAAGCGGCCTTTTTGGCAGGTGGCGGATTTTGTCGCGCCGTGCGTGCCCACGGGGCTGGCGGCGGGGCGGATTGGCAACTTTATAAATGGCGAGCTGTGGGGCCGCGTGGCTGACCCCAGCTTGCCGTGGGGCATGGTGTTTCGAGGCGCAGGCGATTTGCCACGGCACCCGTCGCAGATCTACCAAATCTTGATGGAAGGCCTGCTGCTGTTCATTCTGCTGTGGCTTTATGCCCGCAAAGAGCGCAAGCCGGGGCAGGTGGCGGCGATGTTTTTGCTGGGCTATGGTGTGTTTCGCTTCATTGCCGAGTTTTTTCGCGAGCCGGATGCGCATTTGGGCATTTTGTCGCTCGGCATGAGCATGGGGCAGTGGCTGTGCGTACCGATGATTCTGGGCGGCATCGGGCTGTGGTGGTGGGCACAAGGGCGCGACGTTCCCCCGGTCGCCACAAAGCGTTAACAATTAACCTGTGAGTTTATTTTTCGTCTAAATAGCTCAATTTGCACGAAATTATTGATAAAATTGGGCTCTAGCTCTCGTATAATATGTATAAACAGCTATAAATAATATAGCATTTGACCTATCAACATTACTCAAAACAACAGGAGACATGGATGATCAATACACTTTCAAGACGCACCGTTTTGCGCGTAGGCGTTGCGGCGGTTGCTGTGCCAGCTTTCAGCGCACGAGCGCAATCCACCTGGCCTGTCAAACCTGTCACGTTGATCGTGCCGTTCCCCGCGGGCGGTGGTACGGACGCGTTTGCGCGGCCCCTTTCAGCGCAGTTCTCCCGGCTAACGGGCAAGACGCTGGTGATCGACAACCGGGGTGGCGCAGGCGGCACCTTGGGTGCGGGCATTGCAGCCAAGGCCGCGCCAGATGGCTACACGCTGTTCATGGGCGCGGTGCATCACGCAATTGCGCCTTCGATGTATGCCAAGCTTGATTACGACATCGAAAAAGACTTCGTGCCGCTGGCGCTGGTTGCCGTGGTGCCGCAGGTGCTCGTGGTGAATCCGAAGAACGTGCCGGGGGACTTCAAGGCGTTTTTGGCGCATGTCAAAGCCAACCCTGGCAGCTTGAATTACGGCTCGGCCGGCACCGGCACCTCGCACCATCTGGCCGGTGAGATGTTCAAACAGCAGAGCAAAACCTTCATCACGCACATCCCGTACACCGGCGCAGGCCCAGCGTTGCGCGACCTGGTGGGCGGGCAGGTGGACATGATGTTTGACGGTTTGGGCTCGTCGGCCGCCCACATCAAGGGCGGACGCATCAAGGCACTGATGGTGTCGGGTGCGAAGCGCAACGCAGCGTTTCCGGATGTGCCTTGCGCGGCAGAGCTGGGTTTTCCAGATTACACGGTGACGACCTGGTACGGCATTTGGGCACCCAAAGGCATGCCGGCTGACGTGCAACAGCGCGCCGTTGAAGAGATCAACAAAGCGGGTTTGTCAAGCGAAGCCAAAGCGGTTTGGGCCGCACAAGGCGCTGATTACGGCACGCTGACGCCCATCCAGTTTGGCGGGTTTGTGAGCGCCGAGGTCAAGCGCTGGGCGGCGGTGGTAAAGGCATCTGGGGCCAAGCTTGATTGAGTCATGTCACACAGCGTGAACCATAGCCTGTTTACAGCGCTGCGCCACGCGTTCCCGGCCAATCTGGATCAATGCGCGATCGAAACCGACACGGGCCTGCATTACTCGTGGCGTGACCTGGAGCGAGCCAGCGCAATGGTGGCCAATCTGCTGCAATCGCTGGATTTGCCAGTCGGCTCGCGCATCGCCGTGCAGGTCGAAAAGTCGGTTGAAGCGGTGATTCTCTACTTGGCGACTTTGCGGGCAGGATATGTATTTTTGCCGCTCAACACCGCCTACCAAAGTGCCGAGATCGAGTACTTCATTGCAAACGCTGAGCCTGCGGTGGTGGTGTGTTCACCCGCCAATTTCAGTTGGGTCAGCAAGATCGCCTTCAAGGCCGGAACGGGTCACGTCTTCACGCTGAGCGACGAGCGCACCGGCAGCTTGCTGGAGCGCGCGGCGCATCATGCGGATACCCACCAGATCGCGCATCGGTCTGCCGACGATCTGGCCGCCATTTTGTACACCAGCGGCACTACGGGCCGAAGCAAAGGTGCGATGTTGACGCACGGCAATCTGCTGAGCAACGCACAGGTGCTTAAAGACTATTGGGGCTGGGAGCCCGACGATGTGCTGATCCACGCGCTGCCCATCTTCCACGTGCACGGCCTGTTTGTGGCGCTGCATGGGGCTTTGCTCAACGGCAGCAAGATGATCTGGTGCGCGAAGTTTGACCCTAAGTTCGTGCTGCGAAAGATGCCCGAGGCCACCGTCTTCATGGGTGTGCCCACGCTGTATGTGCGCCTGCTGGCTGAGGCTGGTTTGAACCGCGATGTCACCCAAAGCATGCGCCTCTTCGTTGCAGGCTCGGCCCCGCTGTTGATTGAGACGTTCAAGGCCTGGCAAGACCGCACCGGCCACACGATTCTGGAACGCTATGGCATGAGCGAGACTGCGATGTTGACCTCGAACCCCTGTGCCGCCGACTCGCGCTTTGGTGATCAGGCTGAGCGGCGCGGCGGCACGGTGGGCTTCCCGCTGCCGGGTGTGAGCCTGCGTGTGTCCGGCAATGATGGCGCACCGCTGCCTGTCAATGAAATCGGCGGCATCGAAGTCAAGGGCCCGAGCGTCTTCAAAGCCTACTGGCGCATGCCGGAGAAGACCATCGAAGAGTTCACGCCCGACGGATTTTTCAAGACGGGCGATGTTGGCAAGATCGACGAACGTGGCTATGTGACCATCGTCGGCCGATCCAAAGACCTGATTATCAGCGGCGGCTACAACGTCTACCCGGCGGAGATTGAGGGCTACATCAACGAGCTGCCCGGTGTGCTGGAAAGCGCTTTAGTGGGCGTACCCCATCCCGATTTTGGCGAAGTTGGGGTGGCCGTGGTGGTGGCGCGTCCCGGTGCCGCGCTTTCTGAGCCTGCCATCATCGCTGGCCTGAAGGCGAAGCTTGCCAACTTCAAGATCCCCAAACGCTGCGTGATCGCATCCGAGCTGCCACGCAACGCGATGGGGAAAGTTCAAAAAAACCTGCTGCGTGCGCAATATTGCCAATGATGGGCGGGTACGGGCGAACTAAAATCCGGCCCGGAGTACTCTATGAACCTCAACGTATTGATCGTCGACGACACCCCAGTCAACCTGATTCTCTTCAGCGCGCTAGTTCAAAAACTTGTGGGCTGCACCGACTTCCCGTTTACCGAGCCACTCAAAGCACTGGACTGGGCCAAAGCCAACACGACCGACTTGCTCATTTTGGACTACATGATGCCCGAGATGGACGGGCTGGAGTTCATCACCGCGTTTCGTAAGTTGCCCGGCCATGACGAGACGCCGATCTTGATGGTGACCGCCAGTGACCAGAAAGAAGTCCGTTATGCGGCCCTGGACACGGGCGCGACCGATTTTCTGATGAAGCCGCTGGACCGGGTTGAGTTTTTGACCCGCTCCAGGAATATGCTGGCGCTGCAAGCCAGCCGCAAAAAGCTGGGCGACCACGCCGCCTGGCTCGCCGATGAGGTCCGTAAGGCCACGTCCGAGATCGTGCTGCGCGAGCGCGAGACGGTGCTGCGCCTGTCCAAAGCGGCCGAGTACCGCGACCCCGAAACCGGCGCGCACATCATGCGCATGGCGCACTACTCGCAGCTCATTGCCAGGCAGTTGGGCTTGAAGATTGATGAGCAGGAGCTGATTCTGGAGGCAGCGCCGCTGCACGACATCGGCAAAGTAGGTATCCCCGATGGCATTTTGCTCAAGCCCGGCAAGCTGACCGAGGCCGAGTTTGAAATCATGAAGCAGCACGCCCAGATTGGCTACGAGGTGCTCAAGGGCAGCAACTCGCGCGTGCTGCAAAGTGGTGCTGAGATTGCGCTGGGTCATCACGAGAAGTTTGATGGCTCGGGCTACCCGCGCGGGCTTGCCGGGGAGGCGATTCCCCTCTTCAGCCGCATCGTGGCCGTGGCCGATGTGTTCGATGCGCTGACCTCCGAGCGGCCCTACAAAAAGATGTGGGACGACGAAAGCGCCAACCGCTTGATTCGCTCGCAAACCGGCTTGCATTTCGACCCGCGGTGTGTCGATGCGTTCTTCAGCGGCTGGGATGAAGTCATGCAAATTCGCCAAACCTTTCGAGACACGGTATGACAGGGGGCGTGGCGTCCTTTCAAAACATGACGCAGCCACACGGTGCACACCGGCTGTCGGTCGCACCCATGATGGACTGGACTGATCGCCATTGCCGCTATTTTCACCGCCTGCTCTCCAAAAATGCGTTGCTGTATACCGAGATGGTCACCACTGGCGCGCTGATTCATGGCGACGTGGCGCGGCATCTTCAATCCAACACCGAAGAGCACCCCGTCGCGCTGCAGCTCGGTGGCAGTGAGCCACACGACTTGGCCCAATGCGCCAGGCTCGGCGAGCAGTGGGGCTACGACGAAATCAACCTGAACTGCGGCTGCCCGAGCGAGCGCGTGCAGCGCGGCGCGTTTGGCGCCTGCCTGATGGCCGAGCCCAAGCTGGTGGCAGACTGCGTGAAGGCGATGGTCGATACCGTCAACATTCCAGTCACCGTTAAGCACCGCATCGGCATCGATAAGACGGAAGATACGCCCCAGAGCTACGGCTTCGTGCGCGATTTTGTCGGCACGGTGAGCGAAGCCGGGTGCGACACCTTCATCGTGCATGCCCGCAATGCCTGGCTCAAGGGCCTCTCGCCCAAGGCCAACCGCGAAGTGCCACCATTGCGTTATCACGTGGTGCACAGACTAAAAAAAGACTTCCCGCATTTGACACTGGTGCTCAACGGTGGCATCACCACCACAGCGCAAATTGCAGAGCAACTGCGCCAGGTGGATGGCGTGATGCTGGGGCGCGAGGCCTATCACAACCCATGGGCGCTGGTGGAGTGGGACGAGGCGTTTTTGTCCGGCGATGACGTCGGCAACGGCCTTGACTGCGAGTACGGTGAATTGACACGCGAGCATGTGGAGTCCCAAATGTGCGATTACATGCAGCGCGAGGCGCAAGCCCACGGTACGCCCTGGAGCGCCATCGCCCGCCACATGCTGGGCCTGCGCCATGGCCTGGCGGGTTCTCGCCGCTGGCGCCAGGTGTGGAGCGACCATCAGCTCAAATCGCTCAATCCGCATGAGGTGATGCTGCTTGCGCACGCGCCACTGGCGGTGCAGCGTGAAGAAGTCAGTTTGCTATGAATAACATATCTAACTAGCTAAATAATACGAGAGCCAAGCTCGTATTTTATTTCAAATTTGGCTATTTTCATTATTTTTTCTTTAAAACTAACCTAGGAGTTAATTTTTGATGAAAAACGCAAAACTTCATCAATTTGTGTGACGTATTACCCACGCAATTGCATCAGAATGCGTCAAAGTACGTTAATGTGATTTAGTTATTGTATTGAACAGGAGTCTCGTGGCCTTGCCGCCGGGACTCCATGCGGGAGCATCACTATGGCAGGTCGAGCGTCTCTGAATCATGTTTACCGAACCGTCTGGAACCAGGCGCTGGGCGCGATGGTGGCGGTGGCGGAAAATGCCTCCTCGGGTGGGCGCTCTGTAGGCGTGTCACGCAACGCACACGCGAGGCTGACTATCGACGACGCTGCACCGCCGCTGCGTGTGATGGCCCTTTCAATCTTTGTGGCGCTTGGCGCATTTGCGGCCCATGCGCAGACTTTGCCTGCGGGCGGCGTTGCGGTGCACGGTGGTGCTGCGTTCAACCTCGGCGGTACGTCGATTAATTCCAGCCAACCCAATCGCCTGACCGTTACCACGACTAACGGAGCCAATACCAACCACTCGGCCATCAACTGGAACAGCTTCTCCATCGGCGGCGGCAACACGACTAACTTTGTACAGCCCAATGCGGGCAGTCTGTCGATCAACCGGGTCGTCACCAATACGCCGTCGCAGCTTTTTGGCACGCTGTCGAGCAACGGCAAGCTGGTGCTGGTGAATCAATCTGGTATCGCCGTGGGTGCTGGCGCGGTGGTGGACACAGCGGGGTTCACGGCATCGGCACTGGGCATGTCGCAGGCCGATGCGATGGCTGGGCGGTTGCGGTTTGGTGGCGGCGGCGCGGGATTGATGGTGGATGGCAACATCATCGCCCGGGGTGGCGATGTGGTGCTGATTGCGCCGAACGTCGATATCGCCAAAACGGCGCTGGTCGAGTCGCAAGGCGGCAGCGTGGTGCTGGCGGCGGGGCAGAGCGTGGAAGTAACCGGCCGGGGGCTGGAAGGCATCACCCTGCAGGTGCAAGCGCCCACTGATCAGGCTGTCAATCTGGGAACGCTCAAGGGCGATGCGGTCGGCATTTTTGCCGGCACCTTGCGCCACAGCGGCATGATTAAAGCGGTGCAGGCGAATCTGGAAAGCGGCAAAGTCGTCCTGCGCGCGATAGGCGACGCGTATGTGCAAGGGCAGGGGCAGTTTAACGCGACGAGTGCGACTGGTAAGGGCGGCAGCGTGGATGTGCTGGGCAATCGCGTGGCGGTGATGGATGAAGCGGTGATTGATGTGTCTGGAAAAAGCGGCGGCGGCTCAGTGCGAGTTGGGGGTGATTACCAGGGCGGTAATCCCAATATTTCAAATGCCGACATCACCTATGTTGGCCCCAAAGCAGTAATCAAAGCCGATGCGACCGATTCAGGCCATGGCGGGCGCGTGATCGTGTGGGCGGATGACACCACCCGCGCCTACGGGAACATATCCGCCCGAGGCGGCGCGCACGGTGGGGATGGTGGCTTTGTGGAAGTATCAGGGCATCGGTCGCTGGATTTTCAAGGCTTTGTGGATACGCTGGCACCACTCGGACGTACAGGTACGCTGCTGTTGGATCCGTCGGACTTAACGATCAACAACACAACCAACAGCGGCGGTTCTACCGTCGGCAGCATTTTCACGGCAGGCCCTGCCAATTCGATACTGACGTGGGGAACCATCAACACGCTGCTTAGCGCCGGGGGGCTGGAAGTTCGAACCAATCAGCTCGGCACGGGTGGCAACGGTGATATCTTTGTGAATGCCGGAACAACATTGACCGGTACGGGCTTCCTCAATCTGGTTGCGCACCGGAACCTTGTGTTCGCCCCAGGGGTTTCAGTGTCTGGCACGGGCGACTACTCGCTGATCGCCGGCTGGAACAACACCGGGCTGGCGGTTTCGCCGGGGATCGGGAACATCACTTTTGGATCAGGTTCCAGCCTATCCACGCCAGGCACGCTGTTCTTCAATGCAGGCAATTCAGTGAGTCAGAACGTATCGTCCGTTATCTCTGCCAATCGCTTGGGTATTGGCAACACCAACCCGAGTCCGTTACCGGGGGGTGTCAACCTGCCAGGCGCGAATTTGGTGAATATACTGGCCGTTGACATGGCCAATCCGAGCACCAATCCGGGTTTAACCTTCAACAATGCACAGAGCTTGACCGTCGGCACTGCGGCGTTTGCCAACGGTATTGCAGCGACCGGTAACCCCGCCCCAATCAGTATCACCAGCTCTGGAACATTGACGGTCTCCAGTCCCATCACCTCTGGTGGCAATGTGGCCTTGACTGGCAACACCGGGATTGCGCTGGGGGCCAATATCACGCCGGGCATCCTCACCTTGAATTCCAGTGCGGGCAACGGCAATGTTGTGCAAAGTGGTGGCAGTCTTGTCACAGCCGCCACCAGCGTTACTGCCGGGACGGGTAACGTCACGTTGAACAACGCTGGCAACAGCTTGGGGTCTTTTTCAACAGCATCCGCGGGTACGGTGAGCGTTACAAACGGTGCAAATTTACTTGGCCTGGGGACATCGAATGCGGCATCGTTCTCAGTGCTGTCTGGCGGCAACATTAATCTTGCGACCGCCAGCACCATCACAACCAGTTCGGGGGCCATCGACATTCGCAGCTCGGGCGGTGGCATTGACCTCAATCCGTTCAATAGCATCGGTGGTGCCCTTAATTCCGCAGCAGGGATCAAGCTGGAGGCAACCGGCAATGTGGGCTTGGTCAACACCGCCTTGGGCGCTGGTGGCGGTGGCGACCTCAAAATAGGCTCCACCGCGGGCGTGTTGAATGCAACAGGTGCCACAGCCCTCATCGCCACCGGCGGGCGCTGGCTCACTTACCTCACCAACCCGGCAGCAGGCCACGCATTTGGCCCGTTCAGTCCCACCGGGTTCGGAACCGATTTCAGGCAGGTCAACGCACCCATCGGTACGGCACCGTTGGG
>JANOTO010000171.1:0-4089 GCA_031416395.1 Rhodoferax sp.
CGAATCAAAATTTGCGGCCTAACGCGCGAACAAGACGTTGATGCAGCCGTGGCCGCTGGGGCCGATGCGATAGGGTTTGTGCTTTATCGCAAAAGCGCCCGGTATGTGCCGATTGAACGCGCCGTGGAGCTTGCGAAGCGGCTGCCGCCTTTCATCACGCCCGTGCTGCTTTACGTGAATGAAGACGCATCTGTCATCGCAGCAGATTGTGCGCTCTTGCCCGGCGCGACGATTCAGTTTCACGGTGACGAAACACCCGCGCGATGTCAAGAAGTAAGCCTGCATGGCGTGCGCCCCTACTTGCGTGCCGCACGAATTCCCCTGGGCGATGGCGCTGCCTCCTTCGATCTCGTAAAATACGCCCAAGATTACTCAAACGCCCAAGCCATCCTGCTCGACGCTCATGTTGAAGGATACGGCGGCGGCGGCAAGGTTTTTAATTGGTCACTTCTTCCTCCAAACGTCAACGCTCACCTCGTCTTGAGTGGTGGGCTGAATGCTGCAAACGTGGCCGACGGCATCCTGCAAGTACGGCCACGCTGTAAAACGCTGGCCGTGGACATCAGTTCCGGCGTCGAACTCGATGGACCTGACGGACAACCCGTCAAGGGCATCAAGGACACCGACAAAATCAACCGCTTCTGTGCTGCCGTTCGCGCGGCAGACAGGCAACTTGCAGGACAACTCAATGAAAGACTACCAACAACCTGATGCTTCAGGTCACTTCGGCATTTACGGTGGCAGCTTCGTCTCGGAGACCCTAACCCACGCCATCAATGAGCTGAAAGACGCTTACTCAAGGTATCAGCATGACCCGGCCTTCATCGCCGAGTTTCAATCGGAGCTGGCGCACTTCGTAGGCCGCCCCTCCCCTGTTTACCACGCCGCACGCATGAGCCGAGAACAAGGTGGTGCACAGATATTTCTGAAGCGCGAGGACTTGAACCACACTGGCGCGCACAAGATCAACAACACCATCGGCCAAGCGATGTTGGCCAAACGCATGGGCAAACCGCGCGTGATTGCCGAGACGGGCGCGGGCCAGCACGGCGTGGCGACCGCCACCATCTGCGCGCGCTACGGGCTGGAGTGCGTGGTCTACATGGGCAGTGAAGACGTGAAGCGGCAAAGCCCCAACGTCTACCGCATGAAGCTGCTGGGTGCCACCGTGGTGCCTGTGACCAGCGGCAGCAAGACGCTCAAAGACGCGCTGAACGAGGCCATGCGCGACTGGGTAGCGAACGTGGACAACACCTTCTACATCATCGGCACCGTGGCGGGCCCGCATCCTTACCCGATGATGGTGCGCGATTTTCAAAGCGTGATCGGCAAAGAATGCCTGGTGCAAATGCCCGAGATGCTCAAAGCTGCGGGATGCAAGACCGACCAGCCCGACGCGGTGATTGCCTGCGTGGGCGGCGGCAGCAACGCGATGGGCATCTTCTATCCGTATATCAACCACGCCAACACGCGATTGATCGGTGTTGAGGCGGCGGGTGAAGGCATGGACAGCGGCAAGCATTCGGCCTCCTTGCAGCGCGGCAGCCCCGGCGTTTTGCACGGCAACCGCACCTACGTGCTGCAAGATGACAACGGCCAAGTCACCGAGACCCACAGCATCAGCGCGGGGCTGGATTACCCCGGTGTCGGCCCTGAGCATGCCTTCCTCAAAGACATCGGTCGTGCCGAATACGTCGGCATCACCGACAAGGAAGCGCTCGCCGCCTTCCACTATTTGTGCCGCACCGAGGGCATCATCCCCGCGCTGGAGTCCAGTCATGCCGTCGCCTATGCGATGAAGTTGGCCAAGACAATGCGCGCGGATCAATCGATCTTGGTGAATCTTTCGGGCCGTGGCGATAAGGACATCGGCACCGTGGCCGACTTGAGCGGTGGTGACTTCTTTTGCAGACCGAGTTGCCAGGGTCAATCCGTCAAAGGTGGCGTCCAAGGCGTCGTGCAGGTTGTGGAGTTCTCAAAATGACCCGCATCGCTGCGACCTTCGCCAAACTCAAAGCCCAAAACCGAAAGGCGCTGATCCCCTACGTCACCGCAGGCTTCCCGTTTGCCGACATCACCCCCGAGCTGATGCACGGGATGGTGGATGCGGGGGCTGATGTGATCGAGCTGGGCGTGCCCTTCTCTGACCCCAGCGCCGATGGCCCAGTGATCCAGAAGGCGGGCGACAAAGCACTCGCGTTTGGCATTGGCCTGGCGCAGGTGCTGACAATGGTGCGCGCCTTTCGCATCAAGGATTCGACGACACCCGTGGTGCTGATGGGCTACGCCAATCCGATTGAGCGCTACAACCAAAAGCACACGTCTGCAACGGCCCAAAGCGCGTTTGTGGCCGATGCCTCGGCTGCGGGTGTTGACGGCGTGCTGGTGGTGGACTATCCGCCCGAGGAGTGCGAAGCCTTTGCTGCGGAGCTCACGGCTGCCAGCATGGATTTGATCTTTCTGCTGGCCCCCACCAGCACCGATCCACGAATGGCGCAAATCGCCCGCGTTGCGACGGGCTATGTCTACTACGTGTCGCTCAAAGGCGTTACAGGTGCGGGCACGCTGGACACCGCCGCCGTCGAAGCCATGCTGCCGCGCATTCGCCAGCACGTGAAAATCCCGGTCGGCGTGGGCTTTGGTATTCGTGATGCGGCCACCGCGAAGGCGATTGGGAAAGTGGCTGATGCTGTTGTCATTGGCACCAAAGTCATTCAGATTATTGCCGATCAGCCGCGCGATAAAGTTGTCCCCGTGATCAAGGAATTTCTGCGCGAAATCCGCACTGCTTTAGATTCATAATTCAGCTCACGTCACGTGATGCAAAGGAGCCCCTCATGTCCTGGTTGGAAAAACTGCTACCGTCCAAAATTCAACACACCGACCCCACCGAGCGGCGCAGCGTGCCCGAGGGTCTGTGGGTAAAGTGCCCAAGCTGCGAGACCGTCCTGTACAAAACCGATCTGGAGCAAAACCAGAATGTCTGCCCCACCTGCAGCCATCACCATCGCATAGGCGCGCGGGCGCGTTTGAACGTCTTTCTGGACAACGAAGGGCGCTACGAAATCGGGCAAGAGGTGTTGCCTGTCGATGCCCTGAAATTCAAAGACAGCCGCAAGTACCCAGAGCGCCTGAAAGAAGCCATGGAGAACACCGGCGAGACCGACGCGCTGGTGGTGATGGGCGGCGCGGTTCACAGCGTGAGCGTGATCGCCGCGTGCTTTGAGTTTGACTTCATGGGCGGCAGCATGGGCTCGGTCGTGGGCGAGCGCTTTGTGCGCGGTGTCGAGGCGGCCATTGAGCAAAAGGTGCCCTTCATCTGCTTCACCGCGACGGGCGGCGCACGCATGCAGGAGGGGTTGCTGTCATTGATGCAAATGGCCAAGACCAATGCCTCACTCACGCGCCTGGCCAAAAAAGGCCTGCCCTACATCAGCGTGCTGACTGACCCGACCATGGGCGGCGTGAGCGCAGGCTTTGCGTTTTTGGGAGACATCGTGATTGCCGAGCCCAAAGCGCTGATCGGCTTTGCAGGCCCGCGCGTGATTGAGTCCACCGTGCGCGTGACGCTGCCCGAAGGCTTTCAGCGCGCCGAGTTTTTGCTGCAAAAAGGCGCGGTCGATTTCATCTGCGACCGCCGCGAGCTGCGCAAGACTATCGCCAATGCTTTGGCCATGCTGCAACGCCAGCCCGCTGATGCAGTGAGCTAACGCAGCGATGCGAGGATTCAGTGGATCTGACCACCCTTGGCAAGTACCTGGCCCCTTTTCTTCCGGGGTTGATGGACATTCGCGTCACCACCCTTGAAGCAGAACGTGTGGTGGCCACCATGACGGTGCGCAAAGACCTCTGCACACCCGGCGACATCCTGCATGGCGGTGCCTACATGGCGTTTGCCGACACCCTGGGTGCGGTCGGAACCGTCATCAATCTGCCTGCGGGCAAGCGCACCACCACCACCGATTCGAGCACCAAGTTCATGGCGGGTGCCAAGCTCAACACTGTGGTCACCGGCACCAGCGTGGCGCTGCACCGGGGCCGCACCACCATGGTTTGGCAGACCAGCATCACCAACGAAGCCGGCAAGCT
>JANOTO010000172.1:0-5060 GCA_031416395.1 Rhodoferax sp.
GCGTCTGATTGCAGGATGTTGCGCATCAATTCAAGAAACGGGCCGCGCACGTGTTTCAGCGCTGGCACCGGGAAGTAGCCCTTGGGCCGGTCAATCACCGCATCGGGGATCAGGCCGCGCGAAATAGCCTTCAGCGGGTACTTTCCCCCTTCCTTGAGCTTGAGTTCGGGTGGCATGCTGGCGGCGAGTTCGACCAGTTCATGGTCGAGAAACGGCACGCGCACTTCAAGCCCCCAGGCCATTGGCATGTTGTCCACGCGCTTGACCGGGTCGTCAACGATGAGGGTGGTGACATCAAAGCGCCAGACCTCGTCGAGAAATGTGTCGGCCTGCGGCTTTGCCAGCTCGCGCGCTACGAGATCCGTGGTCACGTCTGGCACCTGCCAGGCGGGCGTGATCATCTCAAGGTATTCGGCATGGTCGCGGTCAAAGTAGTGTCGGCTAAACCGCTCAACTGCCGGACCGGTTTCAGCATCCATCAACGGATACCAGAAGTAGCCACCGAAGACCTCGTCAGCGCCTTGCCCTGCCAGCACGACCTTCACTTCCTTCGACACCCGCTCGCTAAGCAGATAGAACGCGATCACGTCGTGGCTCATCATCGGTTCGGTCATGGCCGCCACGGCTTCCGGCAGCCTTGCAAGCACCTCGCTGTTGGGAATGAGGTGTTTTTGGTGGCGGGTCTTGAAATGTTGCGCGATCAGGTCCGAATATTCGAACTCGTCGGCCTTCTCCAAACCCACGCTGAGGCCCTCCGCTCCCTTGACGTCTTCGAATCCGACGGAGAAAGTCAGAAGATCGTCAACATGATCGGCCAGCAAACCGACCAGCAGGCTTGAGTCCAGCCCGCCGGACAGCAGCACGCCCACGGGCACATCGGCGGCAAGGCGGTGGCGCTCGACCGCGCGCGCAAGCACCGCGCGGGTTTTTGCCAACCAATCGTCCTCCGATAAAGCCTGCTCGGGGCGGGTGGAATTCAAAGTCCAGTACACCGCCGATCTGATCTGCCCGTCGGCATCCACCGTCATCGTGGTGGCAGGCGGCAACTTTCGCACCCCGCTGAGAATCGTGCGCGGCGCGGGCACGACGGTGTGCAATGTGAAATGGTGGTGCAGGGCAACTGGATCGAGCGTCTTGTCGATGCCACCGCCTGCCAGCAGTGCCTGAAGGCTTGACGCAAAGCGCAGCCGCGCGCCATCCTGCGCCATGTACAGCGGTTTGATGCCAAAGCGGTCGCGCGCAAAAAACAGGCTGGCGCGGCCCATGTCCCAAATAGCAAACGCAAACATGCCGTAGAAGCGCTGCACACACGCCTCGCCCCAGGCGTGGTAGGCCTTCAAAATTACTTCGCTATCTCCATCAGAGAAGAACGCATGGCCCATGGCGATGAGTTCAACGCGCAGTTCCCGGTAGTTGTAGATCGTGCCATTGAACACCAGGGCCAATTGCAGCGCTGCGTCCACCATCGGCTGGTCAGCACTGGCTGACAGGTCAATGATCGCCAGGCGTCGGTGCCCGAAAGCCAGCGGGCCACTGGTGAATGTGCCTGCATGATCCGGCCCGCGGCGCGCCATTTGTTCGGACATGCGCTGGATGGCGTCCCTATCTGGCGACGCGCCATCGAATCTCAGTTCACCGCAAATTCCGCACATGGTGTGTTACACGACGTGTTGTTGCAACGCTGGCGCAAACAGCAGCGCATGCATTTGAGCCCGTTCCGCAACAGTGGGCCAGCCTGCCGCTTCAACCACCACGGGTGTGTCGGACCAATCAACGCGCCCCTGAGCGTCGAAGCGGACAAGGGTGTAAGTCTCATTGACCACGGTGTCCGGCGCTCCCGCTTTAAGGCGCACATACCAGTCGGCCAGGCGCAGGGTTTGGCCTGCCAACATGGGGGCCAACGCCTCGCCGCGCGCCAATGCCACATAAAGGGCATGCGGAACGGGGTGGACGCCACTGCTGTCATCAAGCAGGAACACATATGAAGCATGCCCAGCGTCCCGTGCGCACTCGTCTCCTGGCAGATGGCAGGTGCGGCCAGAAGCATCGACCGTGCTGTAAACCGGCGCAAAACCACCGCCCGGTGTGCGGAAATTAGTGGTTTGCCCCTGGTACATCCGCGCGGCCACCCATTGAACTGCACCGTCATAGGCATAGGCCCGGAGGTCGAACTTGAGCGTCTTGGCTGCGTCGTGCTCATCGACTTGGCGCTCACCCGGCGCAACGATGGCCTGGGCCACGTAGTCACCCGCCAGGATGTCCTGCCAGACCCGCCGCGTCAACTTGTCACCCCGGTAGGCAGCGCGGCTGCCAAAGCCAGCCACCGGTTTGAAAAACAGGCTGCGGCGTGCGCCCCACAGCCGCTGTTCGTCAGCGGCATTGACCACTTCGGTATGCGGCACATGCTCCAGCAAAACTTGCTGCGTCGCCTGCGGCACGCCCAGAGCCTGCAGTTGCGCTGCATCACTGAACAGCACCAGACGGCGCTTGTCTGCATACAGCGCATGGGCACGCGGGTGCGGGGTCAACACGACACGTTGCTGCAAATAGGCTTCACGCAGTGAGGTGCTTGTAGCTTGCTCCAGATAGAAGTCGGTCAGCCGGTTGTAGACCAGGTCAATGGCCAGATCGCCATGCCACAACTCACCGTTGCGAAATTCGAGTGACGTTGGGCTTGCAATCACCGCGCGCAGCCCGTGACGCCCAAACAACTGCTGGAACAGAATGAACTCGGGGTAAAGGTACTGCGTCTCAGGTGACTCATCGACGATAGCGATGCTCGCCAGCGGTCGCGCGCGGCCCGCCAGCTGCCATTCTTGGTGGAACATGTCGACGATGTGCTGCTCGAACGCCTTCACGCTTGCCAAAGTTGGCTCCATCGCTTCCATCGCCGTGCAACAGGCACGCTGCGCCCGCGCCAGCACCGCATTGAGCATGGCACCGCCCGCGTTGGTGTTGATCTCGATCAGCCCCAGGTGGCCCTGATTGAGGTGAAAGTCGTAGCCAAAGAAAGCCCCCTTTGGCCCGTTGTGGCCCGGCATTGCGATGGCTGGCGCAGTGGAGAGCACTTGCTCTTGATAGGCTGGCAGGGCCACGACCGACTCAATCGCCTGCATCACCTGCGCCATGCGCTGCAACTGCGTCGCTGCCACAAATACGGGCTGAGCCGCGAACAGGTAGGGGCATCGTTCCCGAACCATCACCGAGAGGCCCGGCTGCCCAAGTTCCGAATCAAGCGCTCTCGCCAAGGCGTCCTGATCCAGACTGAAGCAAAAACAGGCACGGTTGAGCGCGTCGACAGCGCTGATAGGTGACACTATGGTTGCCCCAAGATGTGGCAATGACAAGTCAGCGTTCATGGGCCAACGGTAGGCGATTCCAATTGATCCTTCTGTGCGTCAGCGCACATTGCCAGCGTCGTGCTGGCGGCAGGCGTGCGTTGCCCAGGCCAGCAGGCTGCCATACACGTGAAACATGGTTTGCGCGCTACGTGCGCTGGCGCACAGACCAGCACTCATTTGAAATGGATGATGCTTACTCACTTACACTTTTAGGAGTAACCAATGAGATACGAAATTCGCAAGCACGTCCTGTCAATTTGCATGATCCCTGTCGCCAGCGCCTGCTTTGGCTTGGCAGCACAGGCGCAAACCGCCGCGACGCCGTCCGCAGCCCCCACCATGCCCCACGGCCAAATGCACAAAGGCATGATGGGCTCCGAGGACATGAAAAAGTCGATGATGATGGGTATGGACGGCATGAACAAGATGACCATGTCTGGCGATACTGACAAAGACTTTGCGATGATGATGAAGATGCATCACCAGCAAGCGGTAGATATGTCTGAGATGGAAATTGCACACGGCAAATCGACCGAAATGAAGGCAATGGCAAAGCAGATCATTGCCGCGCAGAAGAAAGAAATTGCAATGTTCGACAAGTGGCTCGCCAAGCAAAAATGATTTCTGGGAAGAAATGACTGCCCAGACAGACTTTTCACCCAGCGGGACGACACCCCCGCTGAAAGACCCGGTTTGCGGCATGACGGTGACACCGCAGTCACCGCACACGCTGCAACATGAGGGTAAGCCGATTTACTTTTGCAGCGCAGGCTGTAAGGGCAAGTTTGCCGCCGACCCGGCCAAGTATCTGACCGTCGCCAAGTCGTCTGGAACACCCGCTCCTGCGCTCGTGGCACCTCTGGCACCTGCGGCCAAATTCGAGCCTGTGGCCGCAGGTGCCATCTATACCTGTCCCATGCACCCTGAAGTGCGACAGGATAAACCCGGTGCGTGCCCCAAATGCGGTATGGCGCTGGAGCCTGAAATGCCCACGCTTGATGACGGTGAGAGCCCCGAACTGACGGACTTCAGACGGCGCTTTGTCTGGACTTTGCCGCTGACCATCATCGTCACATTCCTTGCGATGGCCGGGCACCGCCTGCAATGGTTCGACATGGCGACGCAAAGTTGGATTGAGCTGGTGCTGACCTTGCCCATCGTGCTGTGGGCGGGCTGGCCGTTTTTTGTTCGCGGATTCCAGTCAGTCATCAACCGCAGCCCCAACATGTGGACGTTGATTGGCCTGGGAACGGGCGCTGCATTTGTCTACAGCGTGGTTGCCACCGTGGCACCTGGAGTGTTTCCAGACTCATTCGTGTCCATGGGCCGCGTGGCGGTGTATTTTGAAGCGGCGGCGGTGATTATTTCGCTCACGCTGCTGGGTCAAATTCTGGAACTCAAGGCGCGCTCACAAACCTCGGCGGCCATCAAGTCTCTGCTCGGCCTGGCGCCCAAGACGGCGCGGCGCATCAAGGCCGACGGTGTAGAGGAAGACGTACCCCTCACGCACGTGCATGTGGGCGATAGCCTGCGCATCCGCCCAGGAGAGAAAGTGCCGGTGGACGGCGTGGTGACCGAAGGCAGCAGCGCGGTGGATGAATCCATGCTCACCGGCGAGCCGATGCCCGTCACCAAACGTGTTGGCGACAAACTCATCGGTGCGACCATGAACACCAGCGGCGCACTGGTGATGCGATCTGAAAAAGTCGGTGCGCAAAC
>JANOTO010000173.1:0-1694 GCA_031416395.1 Rhodoferax sp.
CATGGCCCCTGGCGACTTGAACCGCGTGCTGTTTTGCAACTCGGGCTCGGAGGCGGCAGACACGTCGATGAAAGTCGCCTTGGCCTACCACCGCGCGCGCGGTGAAGGCCACCGCAACGTCTTCATTGGCCGCGAGCGCGCGTATCACGGCGTGGGTTTTGGCGGCATGAGCGTGGGCGGCATCCCCGCCAATCGCAAGACCTTTGGCACCGCCCTGCTGCCGCGCGTAGACCACATGCGCTTCATTCACGACCCTGTCAATCACGCCTACATCCACGGCGAGTTGCCCGAGTGGAAAGAAGACATCCTGCTGGAGCTGGAAAACCGCATCTTGCCGCTGCATGACCCCAGCAACATCGCCGCGATCATGGTCGAGCCTGTCTCTGGCAGCGCGGGCTGGTATCTGCCGCCCAAAGGCTATTTGCAGCGCCTGCGCCAGATTTGCGACAAGCACGGCATCTTGTTGATTTTTGACGAGGTCATCACCGGCTTTGGCCGCCTGGGCACCAACTTTGGTGCGGACTATTTCGGCGTGGTGCCCGACATGCTGAACTTCGCCAAGTGCGTGACCAATGGCGTGATCCCGCTCGGCGGTGTGATCTGCCGCAGCCATCTGTACGACACCATGATGTCGGCCAACGAAAAGAGCCCAGCCCATGCGGTCGAATTCATGCACGGCTACACCTACTCGGGCCACCCCGTCGCCTGCGCAGCCGCTGTCGCCACACTGAATCTCTACAAAGAAGAAAACCTGTTCGCCCGCGCGGGCGAGATGGGCAAAGTGCTGGGCGATGCGATGCACAGCGCCCTCAAAGGTCTGCCCAACGTCATCGGTATCCGCACCCTGGGCCTGGCAGGTGCCGTCGAGCTAAGCCCCATCGCTGGCGTGCCGGGCAAGCGCGCGTTTGACATCTTCATGGAGTGCTTCCACAAAGGCATCATGGTTCGCCCCGCTGGTGAAACCCTGGTGCTGGCACCGCCCTACATCGTCGAGAAGTCGCACATCGACGAGCTGGTCGGCACGTTGGCGGCGGCGATCAAGAAGCACGCGTGATGGTAGCGCTGTCTCACCTCGCCAAATTCGTCGCCCTGGCACCGACTATTGCATTGATGCTATTGGGAGCAGGCGCGCAGGCGCAAACCGCGACGGGTGGCCAGCCGTGGCCCGCCAAACCCATTAAATGGGTGGTGCCCTACACGCCTGGCGGCATCACTGACAACGCGACCCGCATGGTGGTGCAAAAAGTTCAGGAGCAGACGGGATGGACGATTCTGGTGGAGAACAAACCGGGCGCCAACTCCATGCTGGGCGCAGATCAGGTGGCCAAGTCAGCACCTGACGGCTACACCATGCTGACAGTGATCGCGGCCCATGCGGCCAACACCACGCTGTACGCCGGGCGCATTCCGTACGACACGGTCAAGAGCTTTGCGCCGATTTCGCTGGTGGGCATTGCACCGTTGATCATGACGGCGGGCACTGGCTTTGCACCCAAGGACGTGAAGGAGTTGGTGGCCTATGCCAAAGCCAACCCCGGCAAGATTTCGTTTGGCTCCTCGGGTGTGGGCGCGGCGGCGCACCTGACCACCGAGCTGTTCAAGCAGTCCATCGGCGCGGATATGGTGCATGTGCCCTACAAAGGCACCGCGCCCGCGTTGCAGGATTTGATTGGCGGCAGCATCCAGATTCTGGT
>JANOTO010000174.1:0-3120 GCA_031416395.1 Rhodoferax sp.
CAAGTCTCGCAGAATGTAGATGAGTGACAGGCCGTGCATCACGGTGCCATCTGAGGCCACCACGAAATCGGTGCTGCGCCCTTGGATGTCTTGCAGTATCGGTAACCCGCGGCCACATTTGCAAGCCGTCGAGCCAAGCACACCGATGTCACCCGTTCTGTAGCGGATAAACGGGAAATCATTGGTTGACAGGTGCGTCACCACGATTTCGCCCGGTTGCCCGGCTGGCAGCACTTGCCCTTGCTCATCCACAATTTCCACCACGATGTCATCAGCAGTCAGATGCATGCTGCCCTCGGGGCATTCGTGCGCGATGAACCCTGCGTCGCGTCCACCATAGCCGTTCGCCACTTTGCAGCCAAAGACCTCGCCGATCGTTGCGCGTTGCTCGTCGTACAGTCGCTCTGAGGTTACAAATGCGACTTTGATACCCAGATCAGTCATCACCACATTTCGCTTTTTTGCGTGCTTGGCAATGTGCATCAGCGCCGATGGGTAGCCAAACAGCATGCGTGGTTTGAAGCTGCGAATGGTGGCAATAAACCCATCCAGTTTCGCTTCTGACATCTCAAACGCGGGCAGCAATTGAGTTCGCATCAACTTGTCGCGCACTTGCTTGATGCGGTCTTGCTTGCCCAACTCGATGGGCGATCCCCACACCACGATTTCAGGGTCGCCTATATCGACATCCCACCATCTTGTAGCGCGCCACTTGGCGGCCACGTCATAGCTGACACGTTTGTCGCCAATGAAAAATATCAACGGCTCACCGGACGAACCACCCGTATTGAAGCGTGCCAGGCCACGCGCGTCTGCGTGTTTGAGCTTTTCTGTATTGGCGCGAATGACCGCCTTGGTCAAAAAAGGCAATCGGCTGAGATCGGCAACACTCTGCACGGCGCCCGGATCGAATCCAATTTTTGCGAAAGTTTCGCCGTAATAAGGCACGTGCGCCGCCACATCCAGCAAAAACTCGCGAAGGCGTGTGAGCTGCAATGCGGCGATACGGTCGGCATCCCACCACTGCACTTCTTCCATCCGGCGACGCACCGCCACCGTGTCGTGCCCTTTGAGGCGCTCTTGAAGCGGGAACAAAACCGATGCGACGACAGAGGTGTAAAGACTCATAGTGCGATCGGATTTTTAAGCAGCAGTGCGAGCCAAGGCACGTTGATAGACGCCCGCTAACACCGGCTCTACCATCGTCCAGGTGTAGCGCTGGGCCTCAACGTGACCCGCTTGCGCGCGTCGAGTCCACAGATCCGCGTCGGACAGGAGCAAACTGCATTCACGAGCCATACCGCTCGGGTCTCTGGCGGCCACCAACGAAGCGTTTACACCATCTTTAGCAATGAACGGAATGCCCCCCACATTGGTGCTGACGACCGGCACGCCGCTGGCCCAAGCCTCAAGCACCGAGTTGGGCATGTTGTCGGCCAGGCTGGGATTCAGTATCAAATCTGCGCTTCGGTACATCGCCGCCATCTCGTCGCGCTCCAGCCGACCTGCAAACTGCACGTGGCCCTCCAATCCAAGCGTAGTCACAAGTTGACGCAACCGATTTTCCTCAGGTCCGCTTCCGGCAATGGTCAACCGCGCATCCGCAAAACGGGTTCGAACAATCTGCAGCGCGCGAATTGCGGTTTCGTTGTCATACAGCGGCTCTAAATTGCGGGCCACCAGCAAATGCGGCGCGCCAGATCGTACGGATGGCCGCACGTGAAAGCGGCTCAGGTCGATGATGTTCGGAACCACTTCAGCCGACATGCCAAAGCGCGCGAACACCTCTTGCAAAAAGCCTGATGGAACCACCAGCGCGACCGCCTGCTGCATGGTGAAACGCACAAGTCGGGCTGAGCGTTGCAAAAACTCAGCGGCCTCGCCGCCCCGGTAGTTCACGATCACTGCGGTTCCTCGCAAGCGCGCCATCCAGATCGCCGGGGCCGCGAACAAGTGCCATGACCAGCCCGAATTGGCCATGACGTGGAAGATATCGGTTTGCCCTGCGGCGCGCCACAGCGCCATCAAGTAAGGCAAAAGGCGCGCAGCAGACCGAAGCACAGGCACCCTGCCGACCCACACGGGCCAGTACGGAGCGTTCACAGCAACCATGGTCACCACGGCCCCGCCCGCCGTCAGCAGTTCCTGCAATTGCCGTGTTTGGTTGGCCATGCCGCCTGACGGCGGCGGCACAGGCCCCACCAAACCAATGCGCAGGCCAGCACAGCTCATGATTGCGCCACAAGCGATGCGTACACCGCTGAATAATTCGCAACGCTGTTCTTCCAATTGCGCTCAGTCTCAACAAACTCCCGGCCCGCCTGACGCATTCCAGGCAATTGCTTGGTGTTCGTTAACAAGTTGACCACAGCCTGAGCCAAAGCGTCTGCCCTACCGGCTTTGAACAGCACACCGGTTTGACCATCGCGAATCAGCTCTTTGTGGCCCCCCACGTCGGATGCCACCAGAACACGCCCCTGCGCCATCGCTTCAAGGGGCTTCAGCGGCGTGACCAGCTCCGTCAGGCGCATGGAATGACGCGGGTAGGCCAGCACGTCAATCAAATCGTAGTAATGCTGAACTTGGTCATGAGGCACACGGCCGGTAAAAATGACTTTGTCGGCTAAGCCCAGGCTTTGCGCCTGCGCTTTTAACGCCGCGTCTTGCGGACCACCGCCCACCAGCAAAAGACGAACCTCTGGCCTGTGCTTCAAAATCAACGGCAGGGCATCAAGTAGCAGGTCTAACCCTTCATAGGCATAAAACGAGCCGATGAACCCGACCACGCTGGCATCGCTCAAACCCAGTTTCGCCTTCAGCGCGGAGTCTGGCTCACCACCTGGCTCGAACGACTCGATATCCACCGCATTCGGGATCACCGTCACTTTTTCCTTGGGGATGCCACGCGCCACAATGTCGCTGCGCAGTCCCTCACAAATCGTAAATACATGGGCGGCACGGCGCAGGGCCGACGTTTCAAGCCGGCGCGTCAATGCGTAACGCAGGCTGCCCTCGGTGGTGGTGCCATGGTCTACCGCAGCGTCCTCCCAAAACGCGCGAACTTCGTAAACGACCGGAATGCCCAATTTGCGCCCAACCCGCAGGGCTGGAATGGCATTG
>JANOTO010000175.1:0-2630 GCA_031416395.1 Rhodoferax sp.
CCGACCGACGACGCCCGGGGCATTGCAGCCAGCCTGCTCGACGGGCTGTTGCATGGCAGCGGAGACGCGGTGATCGGCATCAACCCCGCGACTGACAGTGTGCCGCAGGTGATGCGCCTGTTGCACCTGCTCGACGAGGTCATCACCCGGCATCAAATTCCGACGCAATCGTGTGTGTTGACGCACGTCACCAACACCTTGCGCGCCATTGAGAAAGGCGCGCCGGTGGATCTGGTGTTTCAGTCGAGTGGCGGCACAGAGGCGACAAATCAGAGCTTTGGAATCAACTTGGGACTGCTCGAAGAGGCGCGACAGGCGGCACTTGGCTTGCGCCGTGGCAATGCCTTCGATGACGGTGAAGACGGCGCATTGGGCGATAACGTGATGTACTTTGAAACCGGCCAGGGCAGCGCCTTGTCGGCGGGGGCGCACCGAGGCTGCGACCAGCAGACGCTGGAGGCACGCGCCTACGCCGTGGCTCGGCATTTCAAGCCGCTGTTGGTGAATAGCGTGGTGGGGTTCATTGGCCCGGAGTATCTGTATGACGGCAAGCAGATCATCCGCGCAGGCCTGGAAGACCATTTTTGCGGCAAGCTGCTGGGCCTGCCGATGGGTTGCGACGTCTGCTACACCAACCACGCGGAGGCTGATTCGGACGACATGGATGCGCTGCTCACCTTGCTGTGCACGGCGGGTTGCAACTTCATCATGGGCGTACCCGGCTCGGACGACATCATGCTGAACTACCAGAGCACATCCTTCCACGACGCCCTGGTGATGCGCCAGATGATGGGCGTGAGACCGGCACCGGAGTTTGAGCAGTGGCTGTTCGACATGCAAATCTTCCAGCGTGGCAGTAGCCGCTTGGCTGACACGCTTGCCCCGTCGCTCAGGCAAAGTTTGCTGGCGCTGACGGGTGCGGCGTGAGCGCTCCCAACATCCCGCAGCCTTGGGACGGTCTGCGCCGCTTTACGGATGCGCGCATCGCACTCGGTCGCGCCGGGCACAGTCTGCCCACCGCCGCCCACTTGAAATTTCAACTGGCGCATGCCCAGGCGCGCGATGCCGTGCATGTGCCGCTGGACACCGATCGCCTCATTCAAGGCTTGCAAGCGCAGAGGTTTGAGACCCTGAAGCTGCACAGCGCCGCGCCCAACCGTCATGTCTACCTGCAGCGGCCAGACTTGGGACGTCGATTGGACGAGGCCGCATGCCACACTCTGCAAGCGCAGCTTGATCAACAGAGCGCGCAAGACCCGCTCACGCCTGCCTCAGATGTCTGTTTTGTGGTGGCCGAAGGTCTGTCGGCATTGGCTGTCCACAACCATGCGATTGATTTTCTGCAATGCCTGCTGCCGCATTTGCAGCGCGATGCCAACCCGTGGCGGGTAGCGCCGGTGTGCGTGGTCGAGCAAGGCCGTGTCGCCATCGGCGATGACATTGGCGAGCGCCTGGCCGCAAAACTGGTGGTGGTGCTGATCGGCGAGCGGCCCGGCCTGAGTTCCCCGGATAGCATGGGTATTTACCTCACGTGGGCACCGCGCGTGGGCTGCACCGATGCGCAGCGCAATTGCATTTCCAACGTGCGCGGCGCGGGTTTGGCTCCGCAGGCGGCGGCGCTGCAGTTGTACCAACTGATGAGTGGGGCGCGCCGCTTGAAGCTGACTGGCGTGGGTTTGAAAGTGGATGCGGAGGTGGAAATGCTGACGCTAGACGCAGCGGCCTGAAGTGTGGCTAATTTTGCGGCGAGGTACGCGCGGCGTGCTGTGCGTGAAATATGAAGTGATCTATAATTCCTTACCTTTATCCTTACTTCAAACACAAAATTCAGGAGGAACATAGAACTATGCCAACCGCAACGTTGACCAGCAAAGGGCAAGTCACCATTCCACTGTCTCTCAGGACGGTGTTGGGATTGCACGCAGGCTCCAAGCTGGATTTCATCCAGGAGGACGATGGTTTCAAGGTGATCACGGTGGCAAGGGATGTCCCAACCAGGCTCAGGGGGCGCTTTGCGGGGCGTGTATCAAAGCCCGTCAGCATTGCCGAGATGAATGAAGCCATCGCTTTGGAAGCAGTGGCGCGGCACCGCAGTTTAGGCAAGCGCAAATTGTGATTGGCCTTGACACCAACGTGCTGATCCGTTATCTGGCGCAAGACGAACCACGACAATCTGCCATTGCCAACCGCCTTATCGAGCACGGCCTGAATCCTCAGAACAGGGGGTTTATCAGCCTGGTTGTTTTGGCGGAACTCTACTGGGTACTTAGAAGGCTCTACGCCGCGACCGACAGCGAGCTACTGGAAACCGTGGCTGATTTGCTGGGCAGCTCGCACTTTGAGGTTGAGGGGCGCGCAATGGTGCAAGCGGCAGTGCAACGCTTGAAGTCGCTGAAAAGCAAGGCTGGTTTTACGGACCAACTGGTGGTGGAAATCGCCAAAACACAAGGCTGCACGCACACCGTAAGTTTTGACAAACTTGCGGTTCGCTCAGCCGGCATGCAGCTGCTAACCTAGCGCACCGGCTGCGAAAACACCGGCAAGCTGGTCTGCCCGCCCGCATTGCGCGCCGCCACACCGAATACAAAGTTGTCTTTCGACACTCCCTTGAGCGTGTACGCGCTGACTGC
>JANOTO010000176.1:0-12883 GCA_031416395.1 Rhodoferax sp.
TTCGTTCGTACCGACCCATCCGATCGCCGGTAAGGAAGTCGCTGGTGTTGAAAACGCAGATGCGGACTTGTATGTGGGCAAGCAAGTCATCCTCACCCCAATAGAGCGCACGTTGACAGCGCAGTTGCAAAAGGCCGTTGATGTGTGGACCGGCCTGGGCTGTCGCGTCGTGCAAATGTCGCCAGAAGCGCATGATGCAGCCTTCGCAGCCGTCAGCCACCTTCCGCATCTGATTGCCTTTGCTCTGATGAATGCCATTGGCGGCCAGTCCAAGGGTCAGGAGTTTTTGGCACTGGCAGGGCCTGGTTTTCGTGACTTCACGCGCATTGCTGCCAGTGACCCGCATGTGTGGCGCGACATCATGATCTCCAACCGTGAAGAACTGCTGGCGCAAACCAAAATCTTCAAGCGCAACCTGGAAACACTGGAGTTGATGATTTCCAGCAGCAATGCCGATGCGCTGGAGACCTTGATTGACCAAGCCAGCCTGGCCCGTGCCAACTGGACGATGACCTCCAACAAACCGCAGCGCTAGAGCGGGTCGCTGCTCACCGCGCTGTCAGCGCTATCACTCCAGCACAGCCATGTTTGCAACCCAGTTTCTCGACCTGCCTTCCTTGGAATCGGCATCCGGCACCGTGGTGTTGCCGGGCTCCAAAAGCATTTCCAATCGGGTGTTGCTGTTGTCCGCGCTGTGCACCGGCACGACAACGCTGCACGACCTGCTGAACTCTGACGACACCCAGGTCATGCTGGCGGCACTGCGCAGCTTGGGCTGCGCCGTTCGCCAAAGCGGCACCAACGTTGAGATTGATGGCCTCGGTGGTGTCATCAAAAACAAGCAAGCTGACCTGTTCATGGGCAATGCCGGCACTGCCATGCGGCCCCTGACCGCTGCGTTGGCCGTGCTGGGCGGCGACTTCAAGCTGTATGGCGTGCCGCGCATGCATGAGCGGCCGATTGCCGACCTGGTGGATGCCCTGCGCCAGTTGGGTTGTCAAATCGATTATTTGGCAAACGACGGTTTTCCTCCGTTGCGTATTGGGCGACCTCAGTTGCTGTTGGATGTGCCGATTCAGGTGCGCGGCGATGTCTCCAGCCAGTTTCTAACGGCACTCTTAATGACCTTGCCGCTGGTAGCCCGAAAAGACATCGTGATTGACGTTGTGGGCGAGCTGATTTCACGCCCCTACATTGAAATCACGCTGAATTTGTTGACGCGCTTTGGGGTGCAGATCAAGCGAGATGGCTGGTCTCGTTTCACCGTCCCAGCGGGCAGCCGATTGAAGTCGCCCGGTGTGCTCCATGTCGAAGCAGATGCATCATCTGCTAGTTATTTTATAGCTTTAGGTGCAATTGCAACGAGAGCTACAGATCAACTTAATCGGAAATCTATCAGAATCGAAGGCGTTGGCGCAGCGTCCATTCAGGGTGATATCCGGTTTGTCGAAGCAGCATCACAAATGGGTGCCAAGGTGCAAAGTGGCCCTAATTGGCTCGACGTATCGGTGGGCACTTGGCCGCTTCGAGCGATTGACCTCGACTGCAACCATATCCCCGATGCCGCCATGACACTGGCGGTGATGGCGCTGTATGCCAGCGGCACCACGACACTGCGCAATATTGCCAGTTGGCGCGTGAAAGAGACGGATCGCATCGTTGCGATGGCGGCAGAACTGCGCAAACTCGGTGCCGTGGTGGAAGAAGGGGCGGACTACCTCAAAGTGACCCCGCCTGCGTCCGCCAGCCACTGGAAGGCAGCCACCATACATACTTATGACGACCATCGCGTGGCGATGTGTTTTTCACTCGCGGCATTCAATCCAGCGGCTTTGCCTGTGCGGATTGAAGACCCCAAATGCGTGGCGAAGACGTTCCCCGATTATTTTGAGACACTGTTTTTAGTTGCGCACACATCCGTGAATCAGATCCCGGTGATTTGTGTTGATGGACCCACCGCCTCGGGCAAAGGCACCTTGGCAGCAGAGCTGGCCAAGCGGCTGGGCTACCACTTTCTGGATTCAGGTTCGCTCTACCGCATCGCGGCGCTGGCCGCCACGCAGGCAGGTCTCAGCTTAGACGTTGGTAATGAGGCGGCAATTGGCCGACTTGTCAAACGCCTGGTGATTCGTTTTAGCCAAGGTCGCGTGCTGGTTGACGGGATTGATGTGAGCGACACCATTCGAACCGAGCAGGCGGGCATGAATGCGTCAAAAGTGTCTGCGCTGAATCAAGTCCGCTTGGCGCTGGTGGACTTACAGCACAGCTTTCGCAAGCTCCCGGGCCTGGTCGCCGACGGGCGCGACATGGGCACCGTGATCTTTCCGCAGGCTCCTTTGAAGGTTTATTTGACAGCGAGCGCCGAGCGGAGGGCCGAGCGTCGCCATAAACAATTGATTTCAAAGGGAATTTCGGCTATACTCCCATCTCTTCGCGCGGACTTGGAGGCGCGCGACGCAAGGGATTCATCCCGCGTCGCTGCACCCCTGAAGGCTGCGCAAGATGCGGTGCTGCTGGATAACTCGAATTTAACGGTTGAAGAATCGGTTGAACACGTGTTGAGCCTGTGGCACAGCAAGCAGCCTTTCGGCTGAAATCGGCCCACACGACCATCATCGCGCTGCACTTAAGCGCAAGGTGGTGTGGTTCAACAACTTAACCCCGTGGCGCAAGCCGCAAACCTGACGCAAGTCACAAAAAAATGTCCGAATCTTTCGCAGACCTGTTCGAAGAATCCCAGAAGCGTTCTGAAACCCGTATCGGTGAAGTCGTCACCGCTGAAGTGATCCGCATTGAGCACAGCTTTGTTGTGGTCAACGCCGGCCTCAAGTCCGAGGCTTACGTTCCTTTGTCCGAATTCAAGAGCGACAAAGGCGAGTTGGAGTGCCAAGTCGGCGAGTTTGTCTCCGTGGCCATCGTTGCCATGGAAAACGGCTACGGCGACACCATCGTCAGCCGCGACACCGCCAAGCGTCTCGCTTCGTGGATGAGCCTGGAGAAATCGCTGGAATCTGGCGAGTTCGTCACCGGCACCACCAGCGGCAAAGTCAAAGGCGGTCTGACCGTCTTGGTCAACGGCATCCGTGCCTTCCTGCCCGGCTCATTGGTTGACACCCGCCCTACCAAAGACCTGTCTCCGTACGAGAATAAGACGATGGAGTTCAAGGTCATCAAGCTCGACCGCAAGCGCAACAACGTCGTGCTGTCACGCCGTGCCGTGGTCGAAGCCAGCATGGGCGAAGAGCGCGCCAAGCTGATGCAGACCCTCAAAGAAGGCTCTGTCGTTCATGGTGTCGTCAAGAACATCACCGAGTACGGCGCGTTCGTCGACTTGGGCGGTATTGACGGCTTGCTGCACATCACCGACATGGCCTGGCGCCGTGTGCGTCACCCTTCTGAGGTTGTGACGGCTGGTCAAGAAATCACCGCCAAGATTCTGAAGTTTGACACCGAGAAAAACCGTGTCTCACTGGGTCTGAAGCAAATGGGTGATGACCCGTGGATGGGCGTGAACCGCCGCTACCCGCAAGGCACCCGCATGTTTGGCAAGATCACCAACATCGCCGACTACGGTGCATTTGTCGAGCTGGAGCCCGGCATCGAAGGCTTGGTGCACGTCTCCGAAATGGACTGGACCAACAAGAACGTCGCACCGTCCAAGCTCGTCACCCTGGGCGACGAAGTCGAAGTCATGGTCTTGGAAATCGACGAAGACAAGCGTCGCATCTCCCTGGGCATGAAGCAGTGCAAGGCTAATCCATGGCAAGAGTTCGCGCAGAACACCAAGCGTGGCGACCGCGTCAAAGGCCCAATCAAATCCATCACTGATTTCGGCGTGTTCGTCGGATTGGCTGCTGGCATTGACGGCTTGGTGCATTTGTCCGACCTGTCGTGGAACGAAGCGGGCGAAGCGGCAGTGCGCAACTACAAAAAGGGTCAGGAAGTCGAAGCCCTGGTGCTGGCTGTGGACGTGGACCGCGAGCGTATCTCGCTGGGTATCAAGCAGCTCGACTCTGATCCGTTCACCACCTTTGTGTCGATCAACGACAAGGGCCAGGTTGTGACCGGCAAGGTCAAGACCGTTGACCCCAAAGGTGCTGAGATTGATCTGGGCGACGACATCATCGGCTACCTGCGTGCCTCCGAGATCAGCCGCGACCGCGTGGAAGACGCGCGCAACGTGCTCAAGGAAGGTGACGAAGTCACCGCTGTGGTGGTCAATGTGGATCGTAAGACCCGCAACATCCAGTTGTCAATCAAGGCCAAAGACATGGCTGATCAGAGCGAAGCGATGGCCACCTTGAGCCAGGCCTCCGCCCGTGAAAACGCTGGTACGACGAGCCTGGGTGCCCTGCTGCGCGCCAAGCTGGACAACAACAACTGATCCGTTGATGTTGATCTGACGCACTGAACAAAGGCGGCCAATTGCTTCTGAGCGTTGGCCGCCTTCTTATTTGTAGACTGCCGCAATGACCCGCTCTGACCTTGTTGAAGCACTGGCCAACCGCTTTGCTCAGCTCACCCACCGTGACACGGAATTCGCCGTCAAGGCGATTCTGGATGCAATGAATGATGCACTGGTGCGCGGCCACCGCATTGAGATTCGCGGCTTTGGCAGCTTCACCATCAACCGGCGACCGCCCCGGATCGGGCGCAACCCGCGCAGCGGCGAGAGTGTGGCTATCCCCGAGAAGCGTGTGCCGCACTTCAAGCCCGGCAAGGCCTTGCGCGAAACTGTTGATCAGGTAGATCAGCGCACAGACGCCGTGGATGCGTGACTCGGAGTGCGATGGACGCTATAGAATCAAGCGATCCCAGGGGATCTGAATGAAACACCTGATTTGGTGCTTGAAATGGCTGCTCGGTGCAGCCGTTTTTTTTACGCTCTTCGCCTTTGCATTGAACAACCAGCAAGATGCTACGCTGCACTTTTTCTTCGGCACGCAGTGGCGCTTGCCTATGGTGTTGATCGTCTTGGCGGCTTTTGCCATTGGGCTGGGCCTTGGCATTTTGGCGATGGTGCCTCGGTGGTGGAACCAGCGCACTGCCGCCGCCAAGGCCCGTCGGTCGGGGCCAAATCTCGACGCGCAAAGCACCCATGGACTTTGATTTTTCGTGGGTTTTGCTGGGCCTGCCACTGGCGTTTGGGCTGGGGTGGCTGGCCTCCAAGTTTGATGTACGCCAGATGCGCTTTGAAAATCGGCAAGCGCCCAAGGCGTACTTTCGCGGCTTGAATTTTTTACTCAACGAGCAGCAGGATCAAGCCATTGACGCCTTCATTGAGGCGGTGCAGAACGACCCCGATACCTCGGAGCTGCACTTCGCGCTGGGCAACCTGTTCCGCCGCCGGGGCGAGTACGAGCGCGCCGTGCGCGTGCATGAGCACCTGCTGTCGCGCGGGGACTTGAGTTCTGCCGACCGGGCTCGGGCTCAACATGCGCTGGCGCTGGATTTTTTGAAGGCTGGGTTGCTTGATCGGGCGGAAGCCGCCCTCCAAAAACTCGAAGGCACCGCGTTTGAATCGCAGGCCCGCATGGCGCTGCTGGCCAACTATGAGCGTTCGCGTGATTGGGCACAGGCCGCCGAAACAGCGCAGCAGTTGCAGAATTCCGACCAAGGCAGCTTCAGTCCGCGTCTGGCGCACTACCTATGTGAGCAGGCGGCTGCAAAAGTCGTTGCGGGTCAGCGTGCGCAAGCGGTTGAACTGTTACGTCTGGCAATCGATACCGCTCCCGCTGCCCCGCGCGCTCGTATGGATCTGTCGCAGCTGCAAACGCAAATGGGCGATACCGCAGTCGCTTTTGAGACGCTGTCACAGGCGCTCACTTTCGCACCGACGGCAACACCGCTGTTTGCTGCACAACTTGCGCAGGCCGCCATGACCAGCCATCGCGCGCCTGAAGCGCTGACGGCACTCAAAGCCGCTTACACCGAGCACGCCTCGCTGGACGTGCTGGAAGCCATTGTCAGCCTTGAGGCCAGCCTGCCCACACCTGCTGGTGGCCCGCACCAAAGCGCGCGCGACTGGTACGTGCATCATCTCGAGCGCGAGCCCTCGCTGGTGGCCGCAGCCAAGTGGATAGCGGGCGAAAAACTGGAGCATGAGCAGTTTCATCCGCAGGTGCAGCGCGCGCTGGATCATGCCGTCAAGCCACTCACGCGTTATCGTTGTGCTGCCTGCGGTTTTGAGGCCAAACAACACTTCTGGCAATGCCCCGGCTGCCAGACTTGGGACAGTTACCCGGCGCGGCGTGTTGAAGAGCTTTAGAAGGGACTTAGGATGAAGATGACCACGACATGACCACTACATGACTATCTCCAAAGAAAAATTGTCCAAAGCCCGCGTGCTCGTGGTAGGTGATGCCATGCTGGACCGCTACTGGTTTGGCGCGGTAGATCGCATCTCGCCCGAGGCACCTGTGCCCGTGGTACGCGTCACGCGCGAGGAGGAGCGCATAGGCGCTGCAGCCAACGTTGCCTACAACATCGTCACGTTGGGTGCCAAAGCCTCTTTGCTGACCGTGGTGGGCGATGACGAGGCCAGCCACAAGTTGGAGGCGCTGGTGGCGCAAACCGGCATTGAGCCGCATTTTGGCCGCGATGCACAGTTGAAAACCACGGTCAAGCTGCGCGTGATTGGTCGGCAGCAGCAGTTGATTCGGCTGGATTTTGAAAACACACCCAAGACCGAAATTTTGGCCTCGCAAAGTGCCGCGTTTGCGCAATTGCTGCCGAGCCACCAGGCGGTGCTTTTTTCGGATTACGGTAAAGGTGGCTTGGCCCATGTCAGCGACATGATCAGCAGTGCGCGCACGGCAGGCAAAGCGATTTTGATCGACCCCAAGGGCAGCGACTACACCCGCTACCGCCACGCCAGCGTCATCACGCCCAACCGCGCCGAGTTGCAACAAGTGATTGGCGCGTGGGACGACGAGGCCGAACTGCAAGCGCGGGTCGAGGCCTTGCGCCAGAGCTGCGAAATCGACGCGATTTTGCTGACACGCAGCGAAGAAGGCATGACCCTGTTTGATAGTCAAGGCAAGCTGCACGTTTCAGCCCAGGCACGTGAGGTGTTCGATGTCACGGGCGCGGGCGATACAGTGATTGCCACCCTGGCGGCCTTTGTCGCGGCGGGTTTGAGCGTGCGTGAAGCCTTGCCGCTGGCGAACCGGGCGGCGGGCCTGGTGGTCGCCAAATTTGGCACGGCCACCGTCAGTTACGAGGAGATGTTTCCATGACCCGAATCGTGGTGACCGGTGCCGCAGGTTTCATCGGCAGCAATATAGTCCAAGGCCTCAACGCGCGGGGATTGACCGATATCATCGCGGTGGATGACCTGACCCAAGGCGACAAATTTCGCAATCTGGCCGATCTGCAAATTGCCGACTACGTGGATCAAGACAGCTTCTACAGCGCGTTCGCGCAAGGCGCTTTTGGCAAGGTTGAAGCCGTGTTTCACGAAGGCGCGTGCAGCGACACGATGGAGTCCAACGGCAAGTACATGATGTCCAACAACTTCACCTTGTCCAGCGGCTTGTTTGAGGCGTGCCAAAAACACGGCACGAGGTTGCTGTACGCATCGTCGGCGGCGACCTATGGCGGTTCGTCTGTTTTTCGGGAAGAACCGGCTTTTGAACATCCGCTGAACGTCTACGGTTACTCCAAGCTGCTGTTTGACCAGAAGATGCGCCGCGAGTTGGGGTCAGAGTTTGCTACGCGCCACCAGGTGGTGGGCCTCAGATACTTCAACGTCTATGGCCCGCGCGAGCAGCACAAGGCACGCATGGCCAGTGTGGCGTTTCATCAGTTTCACCAGTTCCGTGCCGAAGGCAAGGTTAAGCTGTTTGGCGAGTACGGCGGCTATACGGCGGGTGCGCAGATGCGCGATTTTGTATTCATCGACGACGTGGTGGCAGTCAACCTGTGGTTTTTTGACAATCCCCATTTAAGCGGGATATTTAACCTGGGCACGGGCCGGGCGCAGCCGTTTAATGATGTCGCCGTGGCGGTCGTCAACAGTCTGCGCGGGCAAGTTGGCCAGGGCGCACTGAGCTTGGCGCAAGCTGTGTCGCAAGGCTTGATTGAGTACATCCCAATACCGCAATCGCTGCACGGCAAATACCAGTGCTACACCCAGGCCGACTTGGCCCGGCTGCGCGCAAGCGGCTGCGAGCATGTGTTTGCGGATGTGGGGCATGGGGTAAGTGCGTACTTGAAACACCTCAGTGAGTCCATCTGATTGTTGATAATTTTTGCCGACAAGGCTGATTTCAAAAAATTGCGTCAACCGCCAGCCCCAGCACTTCGTTATGGGCCAGACCCCTTGGCGTATCCAGACTGGGGTTAGGTAATCTTTCCCATATTTCACCCACCTGAGGAATTAACTGATGATTAAGAAAATCCTGGCCGTAGTGGCCATGCTCTATGCGGCAGTAGCGTTCGCGGCTGTCGATGTCAACAAAGCCACGGCCGCTGAGCTGGACGGCATCAAAGGCATTGGCCCCGGCATTTCCACCAAAATTCTGGACGAACGCAAAAAAGGCAACTTCAAGGACTGGAACGACTTCATTGAGCGCGTCAAAGGCGTGGGCGAAACCAATGCCGCTAAGTTTTCCGCTGAAGGCATGACCGTGAGCGGCGCAGGCTACAAAGGCGCAGCTCCTGCTGCACCTGCTGCCAAGAAGGACGATAAGCCCGCTGCTGCCAAACCAGCCGCCGCTGCTGCACCTGCTGCTGCCCCCGTTGCCGCTGCTGCGCCCGCCGCCGCTGTGGCCAAGCCAGCCGCTGCTGCTGCCCCTGCGGCTGCCGTTGCGAAGCCAGCCACCGCCGCTGCGCCCGCTGCTGCTGCCAGCGTCGCCAAGAAGTAATTCTGCACCGCACAAATTGACTTGGTCGGGATCGATCAGGTCAAAAAAAAGCCCGCTGTTGCGGGCTTTTTTTCGGCGGTTTGAACGCATTACTGCATACCTGCAGCGGATATCACCGGAATACTCTCCTTCGACACCCCCTGATGCGTGGTGACAAAGGTTTTGGACTTCATGTTGATCGGCTTGATCGGCGCTTCGTCGCTGTCATTCTTCAAATTGGCATCCACCCGAACCGGGGAGGCGGAGGCCGCCAAGGCCAGCGCGAGGACCAGGGCGGCTGCGATTGCGAGTGCGATAAGTGAGAAAAGTAGCATGGGATCCTCCTGATTTGATGTGTCCAGTTTATGGATTTCAGGCGGCAATTGCATCAGGAAAAAGTCACACTTTCGCGCTATTGTTGGAAAACGGTAATACGTCACAAACCGGTCATAGCCGTGTCAACACGCTGTCGCGGACAGCATCGTAGAAGCGTCGAGATCGTCAGTTTCGTCAGCGGTTTGATCCAATGGATCGGTTGGCATCAGTCGATGGGCGAGCAGCCGCGTCGCCATGGTCATGCGCGCAGCAGAGCCAGTTTGGCTGGCCTCCCAAGCCATCGCGGTGGCGGCAGTCAGGTGGTACAGGGCCGACGCTGCCTTGCGCGCCAACGCGTCACCCCCTGCGCTCAGAGCCGTTTGCGCAAGCGCAGTCACACGCGTGGCGGCGCCCACAAGTTGGTCGCGGAACTGGGGCTCCACGCGGCATTGCGCAAGCAGGCTTTGCAGATGCGTTGTCAGCGCAGCAAGTGAGTCGTCGCGGCGAATTGCACGCAGCGCATCCAGCGCCACGATGTTGCTGGTACCTTCCCAGATGGAGCCCAAATGCGCATCGCGCAGCACGCGCGCATCGCTCCACTCCTCGATGTAGCCGCAACCGCCCCGCACCTCCATCGCATCGCCGGTCACTTTGCGTGCGTCGCGGCAGGCTCGAAACTTGATGAGTGGCGTGAGCAGGCGCACCAGCGCGTAGGCGCTGGCATCGCCCGCATCGGCGCGGCGCAATGCCTCGGCGGCTTGGAACATCATGGTGCGAGCGGCTTCAGCCGGCAGTAGCAGCTTGGTCAACTGGCGGCGCATCAGTGGCAGGTCGATCAACTTCTTGCCAAACGCCTCGCGGTGGCTGGCGATGAAAAGCGCTTCTCCCACCGCGCGACGCATCAAGCCCGCTGCTCGCACCCCGTTGGATAGGCGCGAGTTGTTCACCATGTCGGCCATCTGCACGAAGCCACGCCCCTCCTGGCCAACCAGGTACGCCAACGCGCCGTTCAACTCGATCTCACCACTGGCCATGGAGCGCGTGCCCAGTTTGTCTTTTAGGCGCACGATGCGATAGCTGTTGGCAGTGCCGTCGGGCAAGTGGCGCGGCAGCAGGAACAGCGACACCCCGCGAATGCCCAGAGCTGCGTCGCCGGTGCGAGCCAGCACCATGGCGAGTTGCGCGTCCGGGTTGGAGCAAAACCACTTGTCGCCCGTCAACCGCCACGCCGTCGAATCGGCATGGCCAGCAGGCCGCGCCAGCGTTGCGGTGGCGGCCACATCAGAGCCGGCGCCTTGCTCGGTCATGAACATGGCACCTTGCGCCAGCGTGGCCATGTCCTGCGAGATCAGTGCGGGCAGATAACGCGCCACCAGCTCGGCGCTGCCAAATTTGCGCAGGGTGCGCGCCAGCGAGTCGGTCATGGACACCGGGCAGCACAGCCCGAACTCGGCTTGCACAAACAGGTAGGTCAGTGCGTACTTGGCCGCAGGCGGCAGCGGCTCAGGCCAGTCGAACACCCCCGCACGGTGCGACATGGCTGCCAGCCCAAACCGCGAGAACGCCAGCCGCTCCATCTCCAGATAAGCGGGGTGTTTGGCGATGCTCTGCACGTTTTGCCCGGTTCGCGTGCGATGTACCAGCGTGGGCGGGTTGCGATCCGCAAGCTGCGCCAGCCCGTCCAGCGCACCACCAGCCAGCTCGCCAAGCTGGTGAAAATGCGGCAGCAAGTGGGTGTGCAGGTCGCGCGGCAGATACAGCCTCAGCAGCGATTGCAGTTCGTGGTCGTCGTCGAAAAAATTGGCACCGGTGCGATCCGGGATCGGCTGAAGCTGAGGGCTCATGGTTCATTCCCAATGAAATTTGCGATCATCAGGCTCGATTGTGAACGCCACGATCAAGAGATAGCGGATAAAAACGCTATATAATATATAGCAATAAATCTACATTAACCGGGGGCTGGAGGCTGAAAAGTATAGAAATTTCGAGAAAGTCGCCGGAACCGCGAAAATAATGAACCCCCAGGTTAATTATTTGTCCCTTCATCCAGCACCATCTGCCGCAGTCGATTGGGTGCCAGCGCGCCGGCCGAATCGAGGATGGGGTAGGCGATGGAGCAGATATGGGAGTTGATGCGCTTCAGGTCGCTGATCAAATCCAGGTGCAGTGAGCTGGTCTCGATGCTTTGCACGGTGTTGACGGACAGGCGATCCAGATGCGTGGCGGCGTATTGGCGCTCCAGTTCGCGAAAGCGGGTTTTCTCGTCCAGCAGGCGCTGGGCATCGCGCAGGTTGCCGTTCAAAAAGACGCTCATGCCCAAGCGAAGGTTATCGACCAGGCGGGCGTGCAGCTCGCAGATTTCATTCATGCCCGCTTCCGAAAAATCACGGCCTGGGCGGATTTTTTTGTCTTCGATGTCCTGAATCACACGCTCAATGATGTCGCCAATCTGCTCCATGTTGATGGTGAAGCTGATGATGTCGGTCCAGCGGCGGGCTTCGTTTTCACCTAGGGCTTCGCGCGAGATTTTGGTCAGGTAATACTTGATGGACGAGTAAAGCTCATCGACCGTGTCGTCCATCTTGCGCAGCTCCGCGGCGAGGGTCTGGTTGCCATCTTTGATGACGATCAGCGCACCCAGTAGCATGTGCTCAACCACATCGGCCTGGTGCATCGACTCGCGCACAGCGCATGAGATCGCCAGCGAGGGCGTGGCTAGGGCAGACGGGTCGAGATGTCGTTGGCGGCCTGCCACGGTGTTTTGCGCGGGCTTGGGCAGCAGGCGCGCGACCCAGCCTGCGATCAACGGAGTCAGGCCAATGAAGAGAATGCCCACGGCGAGGTTGAAGGCGAGGTGAAATACAACGACCTGGGTGGCCGCATCGCCCATCTCGCGCGGCACGTAGCGCATCCACAGGCCAATCAGCGGTGCGGCAATCGCCACACCCAGCAACTTGAAGATCAGGTTGCCCAGCGGCACCTGGCGTGTCTCCACGCTGGCTTTGAGCGTAGTCAGCACTGCCAGCAGACCGCTGCCCAAATTGGCACCCAACACGAGGCCTAGAGCGACTTCAATCGGGATCACTTGGCTGACCGCGAGCGTGGCGGTGAGCAGCACTATCGCCAAGCTGGAGTAGGAGACGACGGTCAGCACTGCGCCAACAAAAATCTCCAGCAGCAAATCGCTGGTGAGCGTCGCCAACAGCGCTTTCACCGCTGCTGACTTCGTGAGCACGTTGGCCGACTCTGTCACCAATTGCAGCGCCAGCAGCATCAGCCCCAAGCCAATCAGCACGCGGCCCACGCGGCCAATGGTGGTGGACTGGCGCGCAATGAAGAGCACCACACCGATGAAGATGAACAGCGGGGAGAGCCACGACAGATCGCGCGAGAAGGCCACCGCCATCAAGCTGGTGCCAATATCGGCCCCCAGCATCACGGCCAGTGCTGAGGGCAGGTTCATCAAACCCTGGCCGACGAATGACGAGACGATCAGCGCTGTTGCCGTGCTACTTTGCACCAATGCTGTTACCCCCAAACCTGACAGTGCCGCAGTGAACCGATTGCTGACGCTCTTGGCCAATACGTTGCGCAGATTAGCCCCGAGCACGCGCAGAATGCCCGTGCGCACGAGGTGCGTGCCCCACACCAGGAGGGCGATGGCAGCCAGCAGATTGAGTAGGTGGGTCAATTCAACAGTTTCGGAATCTTTTTAGGACTTG
>JANOTO010000177.1:0-2418 GCA_031416395.1 Rhodoferax sp.
CAGCCAGCCTTGCGCATGGCTGGGCGTGCGGGCCAAGGCGGCCACCAGCACTTTGTGCGCAGCAGCAAACTCGTGGCGACCCTGCTGCACGGTGGCTTGCAGCACCGCGATGTCTGCCGGGGCATCCGCTCGATCCCACCACGGTGACAGCAGCGATTGCGCACGCCCCCAATACCGCGTGTCGCCGGTTTGCCGAGCCTGCGCGATGTCCTTGCGTGCGGCCAGCGCGACGGCTATCGCGTCAGGCGGGGTGTGTTTTGCGGTTGTTGACAAGGCAGGCCGATTGCGCGTGATCAGCGGCAGCACTTCAATCACTTCATCGTCACGCTGCGGTTGTACCGTGGTTGCGGCGGGCGCACTGGTTAGTACGCCCGCAAGCAGGATTGCGAAGACGCACAGAACCTTTGGCTTGAGTCTAAGAGGCAGAGTCACGTTCAACATCTCATTAAAAAAGCCCGGCAGCTTGGGTTGGCAAGTTACCGGGCTATGCGGTTGGCACCGCCTTCGATCAAATCAATGATCAGAAGGTAACGGCGGCAGGCTCCGAGCTGTCGTCTTGAACCAGCGTTACCGCGTTCACGTCGATCCCATCGGTGTTGCCATCTGTCGCGATCAGCTTCTCCAGGTAGGTGACGAGCGCAGTCGTGTCAGCACTGATGTCGGTCGACGCAACGGGCGGTGTATCGTTATTGTTAGCACCACATCCCGCTACCAGCACGGCACACACGGCCACACCTAGCGCCAATTTCAAGTTCACTTTTTGCAAAGATTTGAGCATGATTGTTCCTTGAATATCTTAAACGCCAGCGCCTTACTGGGCACCAGGGTTAGGGGTGTTCAGGTACGGGAACGTTGTAAGGAAAGGCACGGTCGCCTGATCCACACCGTCGTGAATGTTAGCCGAGGTTGCACCCAACGGCACGCTGGACGCATTGCAGGCCGATACGGCACCCGCCACACCGGGAATGCTGTTGAGCTTCAACGTATCACCCGTGCCATTGATCACGCACAGGCCACCCAACATCGCCACCAGTGCAATGTCCACCACGTCGTCCTTGGGGCGACGGCCATTCGGGAAGCCCGCGTTGTCGGTACCGCCAGCCAGCGCGTTGCCCGCGACACCCAAGCGGTTCTGAGCTGCGAATTGCACCGGCGCAATGGCCGTGTTCAAGCGCAGCATTTCAGACGGTGCGGGGTTGACAGCAGGCTTATTCACACCGGTGATGCCAGTGAGGAAGGTGGTTGCCAAATCAGTGCGCGGGAAGTTGGTGGGGGCAACAGTGGCACCCAGTACCACGCCCAGCAAGGCGGGCAGCGTGGGGTTGGTGACATACGCCAGGAACTGGCCGTCGTCTTTGGGCTGCGACGCGTTGAAGCGGTCTTTATCCGGCAGGCCAATCACGACTTCGTTGACCAGCGGGTTGCCCAGGCGGGAGACTTGCGTCCACGCGCCACCGGCTTTTTCCGCCTTGTCATTGCCTTTGGGTGGCAGGCCGTTGAGCAGGCGTGCCTGACGCAAACTGGCCGTGGTCCAGCCGCCGATCACTGGTTCAGCACCGGCGGTCAGGCAGTCTTTATGGACTTCGAGCGCCATCGTGGTGATGTTGGATTTTTGGATGACGTGATTGCCGCCCATGCCCGCCGCGTCTTTGTTGGCGGGGTCGAGCAAGAATGCGGCGGGCGCATTGACAAGGTCAAAAATCGTACCCAAGTTCACCGCAAAACCCTCTTGGCGCTGACCGACGAATACCTTGCCCTGGTCTTTGCCCGCTGGGCATCCAGGAATCGTCACGGTATGAATGTGCTGGCCCGCATAGGCGGCGTAATTCGCGATGGTTTTGGTACCGATGTTGTCAACCGGCTTCTCAAAGATGCCGTTGCCACCAGTCTTGACCACTGCGCTGCCTGCGCTCTTGCGCCGGTCGCCACGCACGATGTTGACGCTGTACGTTTCATTCACATTCAGGTTGGCCGCATTGAGCGTACTCACCGCACCAGCCTGAATCAGTGGAATCGCCACGGTGGCATTGCCAATCGGCAGGGCGATGGATTTCAGCGTGTTCTTGAAACGAAACTGAAAGGTGATGTCTTCCTTGGCATCGCCATTGTTGTCGATGTGAATTTCATACAGCGCGTTGGGATCCATCTGAAAATAATTGGGGCCACCGTAAGACGCTTGCAACGGCTGGTAGTTGGCCAACAGCGTCACATAGTCAGAGCGCCCACCACTGCCGTTGGCAGCGATGCCTTCGTAGCTGCGGAACATGTAGAAATCAGTGCCGTCCACCTTAGGGCTGGTGGTGATAAACGGTGCCTCGCGATGGCTGGAGGCCATGGCGCTGCCCGCGGCTACAAGCAATAGGCAAGCCTGGGTGAGGCGGGTTAATTTCAGTTTCATATCGATACTCCGGGTTGGTT
>JANOTO010000178.1:0-2126 GCA_031416395.1 Rhodoferax sp.
TTCGTCAGTGGCTGCTGCTGCGCGCATGATCAACATCGCCCAGTCAGCGGTCACCAAAAGTATTCAAGAGCTTGAAGATTCGCTGGGGGTCAAGCTCTTCATGCGCTCATCTCGGGGCATGGTGCTGACGCAGGAAGGCCACCGCTTTCAGGCCAGCGCCCGCAAGGTAATCGCGGCTGTGGCCGAGGCCGGGCAGCTGATGGGGTCGCGCGCAGAAACCCTGACGGGCAACCTCACCATTGGCGTGACCAGCCTGGTGGCGGGCTATTACCTGGCGGATTTGTTTGCCCGCTTCAAGCGCTCGCACCCGTCGGTCAAGGTGTCGGTGGTCGAGGACTCGCCCCAGTTTTTGGAGCACTTGCTGATCAATGGCGAGGTGGACTTGGCCATCATGATCTCCAACGCGCTGGGCGACCCCAAGGCGCTGGTGGTGGAGGTGCTCACGCGCTCGCCCAACCGGGTCTGGATGGCCTCCAGCCACCCGCTTGCAGGCCAACCGGAGCTGAGCCTGGCCGAGTGCGCGGAGCATCCGCAGATCGTGTTGGAGGCCGACCGCATTGAGAGCGTGCTCAACGCGGTGTGGACGGCGCATGGGCTGCACCCCGAGGTTTTGATGCGAACGTCGTCCCTCGAAGCCGTTCGCTCGCTAGCAGGCTTGGGTGCGGGCATCACCATCCTGCCCGACTTTCTGTACCGCCCCTGGACGCTGGATGCTGACCATGTGGAAGTGCGCACCTTGCGCGACGAGGTACACAGCATCGACGTGGGCCTGGTCTGGCGGCGCGGCTCGCAAAGCCGCCCGGTAGTGACCGAGTTCATCGAGTTGGCGCGAGAGCAATCGCGCAACAACCGGGGTCGATGAAACGCTGAACACTGGTAAAATCTGGTTGAATCAACCAATTCAGGTTGTAAGGAGCATTCACATGCACGCAGTTGGGCTTTTTGATGCCAAAACACATTTGAGCGAATACGTCATGCGCGCGGAAGCGGGCGAAGAAGTCATCATCACGCGGCACAACAAGCCGGTGGCGAAGATTGTGCCTTTGCATGCGAAACCTGTGGCACCTGCTCAGGTCATACCGAAGTTTGTGCAACGCACGTTCAACATGGGGCCCTTTTTGGTAAAGGAGACCAACATGAACCGCTTGGCAGCCGAGCTCGACAACCTGGAATTCATCAAACTGAACGCCCGCCTTGAGCGCGAGGCCAAGAAACGCAAGCGCACCGATGAAGCTGCCTGACACCAACGTGTTGGTCAATTCGGTCAATGAATTCAGCCTCGTCAGAAATCAGGCTGGAAACTGGCTGGAAAAAGCCTTTGACAGTGAAGCAGGCGTTGGATTCGCGTGGCTGGCACTGGTGGGATTCGTGCGTGTTTCCACGCAGCGAGGCATCTTGAAAACACCGCTCTCGCCAGCCAACGCCTTGGGGTTGATGGACGCTTGGATATCCCATCCGCGCGCCCGCATACTTCAACCTACTGACCGCCACGGCGATATCCTGGCCAGACTGCTGCTCGTCGCAGGCACCGCAGGCAACCTGACCAACGATGCCCACTTGGCCGCACTGGCCATCGAGCACAGTGCAACCATTGGCAGCTTTGATGCCGATTTCAAAAAATTTCCGGGCGTCAAGCTCGACTTGCTGAAGTAGAGCTACATCGCTAATTTTCTTATTGACTCCCTAAGAACCATGTCCACACCTCAATTTTCACCTTCCTTCACGGTTAGCGACATCCGCAAGTCCTTCCTCGACTTCTTCGCCAGCAAGGGCCACACCGTCGTCGCTTCCAGCCCGCTCGTGCCCGGCAACGACCCCACGCTGATGTTCGTCAACTCCGGCATGGTGCAGTTCAAAGACGTGTTCTTGGGCACGGACAAACGCTCCTACGTTCGCGCCGCAAGCGTGCAGGCCTGTCTGCGTGCGGGCGGCAAACACAACGACCTGGAAAACGTGGGCTACACCGCGCGGCACCACACGTTTTTCGAGATGCTGGGTAACTGGAGCTTTGGCGACTACTTCAAGCGCGACTCGCTCAAATGGGGCTGGGAGCTGCTCACGCAAGTCTACAAACTGCCCGCCGACAAACTCACCGCCACCGTCTACATCGACGACCAGGAGGCCTA
>JANOTO010000179.1:0-5170 GCA_031416395.1 Rhodoferax sp.
GAACTCAGCGGCGGGTACATGAACCAGCCACCGCTTGGTGCCAGGCTGAAGAAGATCGAGCAGAAGAAAACGACACCGCCGATCAGGTAAGCCCAGTACGAGTATGCCGAGAGCCGAGGGAACGGCAGATCGCGCGCTGCAATCATCTGCGGCAGCAGCAGCACCGCAATGGCCTCAACAGCCGGCACGGCGAACAGAAACATCATCACCGAGCCGTGCATCGTGAACAGCTGGTTGTAGGTCTCCTGCGGCACGATGCCCGCCATCGGCGAGGCCAGCTGCACGCGCATCACCAGCGAGAGGATGCCGGCGGCAACGAAGAAGCCGAAGGCAGTGACGATGAACAGGAAGCCGATGAAGTTGTTGTTGACAGCGCTGAAAGACCGCCATCCCGTCGGCGTTTCCCAGACCTTTTTGAGGGCTTCGAGTTCGCCGGGCGGCCTGTCCCCTTGTGTCGGGAAGCGCTCGTAGAGCTGCGCGTTGAAGCCGGTTTCTGAAGGCGCGGTTGCGGCATCTCGAAGAGCGCCGACGACGCCTGGTGGGGCGCTGCGCGTCATTTCAACGACTCCATGTAAGCGGCCAGCGCGTTGAGCTCCGCGGCCTGCAGCGAGCGGTAGGCCGGCATGCGGTTGTTCGGCTTGATCGATTGGCTGTCGCCGATCCAGCCGATCAACGTGCCCCGCGTGTTGGGCAAAATTCCTGCGCCCAAGGAACGACGGGAGCCGACGTGCGTCAAGTCCGGGCCTGACAGACCTTGCGCAGCGCTGCCGGCAACTCGGTGGCAGGCAGCGCATCCGACCTCGCCAAAAAGCTGGCGACCGCGCAATTCCTCGGCGTTGACGGGTGCTGCGGCCGGGCTCTGGGCGAGGCGGGTATCCAGCCAGCGCTGCCAGTCAGCAGGCTCGTGCGCAACCACTATGAAACCCATCAGCGAATGCGCCCCGCCACAGAACTCGGCGCATTGCCCTCCGTAGTTGCCAGCCTTGTCGGCTTGCAGCTTGAGCCGGTTGGTGCGGCCCGGAATCATGTCCATCTTGCCGCCGAGTTTGGGGACCCAAAAGCTGTGGATCACATCTTCGGAGACCATGTCGACGACCACCGGGCGACCAACGGGGATATGCAGTTCGTTGGCATCGGCCATTATTTGATTGCCCGAAGCATCGAGGTAGGACACGCGCCACCAGTAAATGTTGCCGGACACGCGCATGCGCAACTCGTCGCCCTTGACCGTCGTCATTCCGGCGACCATCGTCGTGCCCCATGCCAGCAGCAGAAAGAGCACGCCAGCAGGCACGATCAACCCGAACCATTTGACGACGCGCTCGCCGCCGAGCTGGGCGCGCACCTTGTCGCTGCCATACAGCGCCACCCACATGGCCGCGCACACCAGTACGAAGATCAGCGTCATGAGGGCGATCAACACCCAGGCCAGCGTGGTGACCGAGTTCGAGAACGGGCCGTGCGGATCAAGCACTGGCGGTGGCCAGCCGCTCAATGCTTCAGCGAGGCTTGAGTGTGAGGAGATAGGCTGTGACATCGCGGGCTTCCTGGTCGGTCATCAAAATGGTCGGCATGGCCGTCCCGGGCACCAGCACTGGCGCGTTGCGGACGAACTCCATCAACACGCCAGGTTGGTTCGGCAGCCGTCCGGCGATCAGTCCCTGTCGCCCGAAGTTTTGCAGCGAAGGCCCCAGCCCGCCGCGCGGCCACTTCACATCGGGGAAGGTGTGACACGCCACGCAGCCTTTGCTTACGACGAGCTGCCGACCCTTTTTGGTGTTGGCGTCGCCCAGCGTGGAGGTGCGATCAGGCGGGCCGTCACATGCAACAAGGAACGCACACAAAAGTATTAACCACTGACCTGATATGGTTGCTGGGCGCGCCCTTGGGCGGACCCGCCTTGCCGTCGGCGATGATTCAGTTTCCATGCGCAGACAACCATCGCTTTCCCGACACCGGCTTGCGTGCCGTTTCGGCCGGACGCTGACTTTGATCACGGCGGTGTTGGCCTCGGCTTGCACAGATCGCATGACCCGCAGTGATGACCGCTGGGGCCGGGGTGGTGAACTTATTGCAATGAGTGGCGGCGAAGGTGGCGCGCGCTACGCCTGTGTCACCTGTCACGGCGCGCGCGGCGAGGGCAATGGTTTCGACGCGCCGCGCCTGGCCGGCCTGCCGACGGGGTATCTGCAAAAGCAGATGGAAGACTATGCGGTCGGCCTGCGGCCACACGAAGTGATGCGCGACGTGGCGCGCTTTCTTGACAGCGACGAACGGGTGCGGGTGGCCAGTTTCTACGCTGCTCTGCCGCCGCAGGCTTTGCCACCCGCAAATGAAGAAGTACTGGCTGCGACGACCCCGACGCTGTACGTCGATGCCTGCGGGCAATGCCATGGCACCGAAGGTTTCGGTACGGTGAACGGCCCGCCGCTGAACGCGCAGCCAGCCTTGTACCTGGTCCAGCAGTTGCAGGACTGGCAGGTCTCGAAAAGGCGCAATGATGGCAATCATGTGATGTTGAAGGTGGCGCAGCAGCTCAAGCCTGCAGAGGTCACGCAGCTGAGCCTTTATCTTGCGCGGATCCCTCTGGCGCAGATCCCTTCGACGCCGATCCCAGTACGCCCGGCACCTCCGGCCCGTTGAGGTCGAACATCGAATGCAGGACTTTGTCCCGCTTGAACAGGTAGTGCAGCACGGCTGCCCCGGCATGGCCGGGGATGATCAGTGCCGTGATCCACACAATCCAGAAGTGCGCTGCTGCCGCCCACTGCATCAGGCGCTGCTGTAACCCCTCGGACAACTGATCGAAAGGCAAGTTGGGAAACGGGATCACACCTGCAATTGACAACGGTAGGTCACTGGGCAGCGTCGACCACATGACCCAGCCGCTGATCGGCAGCGCGAAGAAGCTCACATAGAACCATGCTTGCAGCAGGCGGCTGGCCTTGCCTGCCAACGATGCTTCGTCCACGTTGTCGGGTCCGCTAAGCTGGCTGTGCCAGAACAAGCGCAGCGTGCCCAGCAGCATGATCGTCAGCCCGACCTGCGTATGCGTCTGGTAACCAACGTACTTGTCTCCACCCACCGGTAGCCAGCCGAGGTACCAGCCGTGCGCGAGCTGGAAAATCATCAGCGCGGCCATCACCCAGTGAAAGGTGACGCCGATGGGCGAGTACAGGCCGCGCCGGTTGTAGCCCTCGGCCCATTCAATGGCCGCAACGAGATTCATGCTGGCTCGGCGCGCAAGCCACGCGCACGTTCGGCGTCCATCCAGCGCCAGCCAATCCACATTGCCGCAGCCAGGTAGGCGATGCTGCCGGGTGCCCACATCGTGATGCCGGCGAGTTGCTGGTCTTCCAGCGGCGACACGCCCCAGCTCAGTGATGAGGCGAAGTGCGGGGCATACAGTGGCTGACCGGCGAAGGTGATCAATGCGCCCAGCAGTCCCATCAACACGGTCGTGACCAAGATGGCACCCATCGCTGCAGTTGGGCCAGATCGACGGATCGCAATCCAGAAACCCATCGCGCTGGCCAGCAGCGTAAATTGCATCAGCGCGTACATCAACACCGACGACAGTGCTGCCGCGTAAGGGGCCGGCGCATGCCATGTCCAGAAGACGATTGCGGCGATGGCCGTGGAGCTCCAGAGCGAACCCGGCAGGCGCCGCAGCCACGGTTCCAATCCGAACACAAGCAACGGTGCCATCACCAGAACGAGCGCGATGTGATGCAGCACCCGCACCGTAAAGAATGCCGAGCTCAGGGCACACAGCGGCGACACGTAAAGCACAACCGTCAGCACCCACGCGCCACGCAGGCTCAGGAGTCGCCGGGGCTTAAGGCGGTGACCCACTGACGGACGGAACAGCGCCAGCGCAAGCACGAGCAGAGCCGCGCCGAGCACCGGGTCGAGGTTCCAGCGGCTCAGCCAGATTTCTGGGCCCGGCGCCTCGCCGCAATAGGGGATCCACCTTGTTGATTGTTCCATGCCATGGTCTTTCCGTTTTGGGCGCAAGCCTGTTGTTGGGGGGCAATTCCCATCGAAATTACAGCACTAAAAAAATTACGCACTGTGCGGTATCGAACATACGGCGGCCCAGCCGGCGTTTAGGATGGCCCCCAGCGATTCGCGCTGGAGGTTGTGTACACCTGACACGTTTTCCAAATCATCCACTTCGAAAACACCGTTTTAGCCATGAATACTCGAATGCATGCCGTCTTGGCCTTGTCCTGCGTCCCGCTGTTCTTGGGCGCGTTGCTCAGCGACTGGGCCTACTCCAGCAGCCATCAGATCCAGTGGGTCAACTTTGCCGCGTGGCTGATGGCAGGAGGCCTGCTGATAACGGGCCCCGTGTTGCTGTGGGGTGCGATAGATCTGCTGCGGTCGCCCGCTACGCGCCATCGCCGCAGCGTGATCTATCTGAGCCTGTTGCTGGCGACCTTCGTTGTTGGCTTTCTCAATGCCCTCGTCCACGCCAAGGACGCTTGGGCAGCAATGCCGACCGGACTGATCCTGTCGGCCGTGGTGGTCGTGCTAGCCGCGATGGCCAGCGTGGTTGGGCTTGCAGGCCCATTGGGGAGGACAGCATGACAACCTGGAGCCAGCGCATCGGAGCCGCCTTCGCCACAGGCGTGATGCTTGGCACCATACCGACCTTTGCCGTTGCGGCGGCCGAAGCGAGTGGCGTCCAACTCGGCAACCCGGACCTGCCGGCGCCGCAGCGAGGTCTGCTGCCCAGCATGCGCATCGCAGAACCAGCAGGCTGGGGCGACCGCCTTCCCGCCGTGCCGCTGGGCTGGACGATCAAAGCCATCGCGACAGATTTGAAAGTGCCGCGCCAGACTCTGGTTCTGCCCAATGGAGACATTCTGGTGGCCGAAGGCAAGGGCGGGGGTGCTCCCGTCCTCAGACCCAAGGACTACATCGCGGGCATCATCAAGTCCAAGGGCACCACATCCGTCAAAGGCGGCAACCAACTGACCTTGCTGCGCGATGCCGATGGAGACGGCACTTACGAAGGGCGGTGGGTCTACGCGAAGAACCTCAATGCGCCGTACGGCTTGGCCTTGGTTGGAAACCGGCTGTATGTTGCCAATCAGGACGCGCTGGTGCGGTTTGAATACGTGGTCGGCCAGACGCAGGCCACTGCGGATCCTGTGACAGTGGC
>JANOTO010000180.1:0-3213 GCA_031416395.1 Rhodoferax sp.
CCCACCAGCTCGATCATCACGCCGCGTGATTCAATTGATGTGGCTGGCAACCCAGTCGAGGTGGTGACCAAGGGCCGCCACGACCCGTGCGTGGGCATCCGCGCGACACCCATCCTGGAGGCCATGCTCGCGCTGGTCGTCATGGAGCATGCGCTCAGACAGCGCGCGCAGTGTGGCGATGTGGTGGTCAGTACGCCGGATGTGGAGGCAGCGCGGCGCAGTCGCAGCTAGTTCGGGTAAATCGGATTGCTACTATTAATATAGCTAACTATGCATATTATTCGAGAGCTAGAGGCCCAAAAAGTTATCAATACGTCAAGTTGAGCCCTAAAAAGCGTCAAAAAGCCCAAAAAGAGTAAATATTTACTACATTTGTAGTAAATATTTACTGAAACGGTTCTTTTCTCAAACCTTCAAGTCCAGCGGGTCTGCCGCTTTGCGCCACGGGTTGAAGCCACTCACCAGCGCGCTGGCCAGCAGTACCAAAGCACCGCCGGCGTAAATACCAGAGCTCAGCGGTTCGCCCAAAAAGACGTGACCCCAAGCGACACCGAAGACGGGAATCATGAACATCGGGCTCATCGCAGCCACGGGCGTGACGTGCACCACGATACGAAGGTGAGCCCAGAAAGCCAGGCCCGAGGTGATGATGCCCAGAACGGCCGCTATGGCCAGAGTGCCCGGTGTGAACTGCGCTTGCGGCCAGGTCCAGGCTGCGCCTGGCAGCAGCACCAAGAAACTCGCGGCATGAATGCCTGCAGCGATTTGCAGCGGCTGCATGCGCGTGGTGGCACGCTTCATCAGTGGCGCTGAAGTTCCAAAAGCCGCGGCGGCCCCAATGCACGCCAGCGCTGCCAAAATCACCGTGGGTGTGGGAGCCACTGGCCCCAGCCGCACGATCAACGCCACTCCCGCGAAGCCGCACAGGCAGCCGATCAACTTGCGCGCAGTCAGGGTGTCTTCCTTCAACCAGGCGGCGGAGAAAGTGCCAAATATCACGGCAGTTGAGTTCAGCAGTGCGCTGTAGCCTGCAGGCAAATGCAGCGCTGCCCAACTGAACAGGACGAACGGCGCAGCGACCGACAGCGCACCCAACAGCCCCAACTCGCGCCAATGTTCCCAGGGCCAGCGGTGCCGCATGGCGCGCATGATGATGGCCAGAGTGACCGTCGCCAGGCCCAAACGCAAGGCGGTCAGTACCTGCGGCCCCATCACCGGGCTGGCGACGCGCAGCAGCATGAACGATGCTCCCCACAGGGCCGACAAGGCGACCAGTTGCAAGAAATACTTGGCTTTCAAATCAGGCGGTCAATATTTGGACTCGGGCATGACCAGTGCATCGCCCACCCAGCGAAACGCGGGCCGCGTGCCAAACAGCACACCGTGCTCCGCAAACTGCGCATCCGGCACCGCAAACCGGAATCCTTCGGTGGCCAGCAACTCGCCGCCGTGCGCTATCTCTTCACCCAACTTGGAGGCCGCATTCACCTCGGCACCCCATACGTCGGCGTTGTCAATCAACAGCAGATCGCCATAACCCAGGCCAATGCAGACGTCGATACGTTCTTCGGGCGCGCGCAGCGGGTTCACCGCCGCAGTGGCATCAATCATGGCCAGCGCCGCGCCAAGCGCATCGGTTGCCAAGTCGAACAGAACCAGCAGAGAATCGCCGTCGCGCTTCAGGCAGCGCCCCCCATGCAGTTTGATCAATGGCAGAAACAGCGCTTCGGACTCCTGGATCAACTGCAAAAAATGCAGAATGCCGAACTCTTCCACCCGGCGCGAAAAGCCAACCAGGTCGGTGAACATCACCGCCTTGGTGCAGCCAAATCGTTGCAAGATCAAGCCATCAATCGCTTCGCGATCTGCATCGGGCTTGTTGCGTACCGCCAACATGGCGGCTAAGTCTTGGGCATCTGACATGAATTAGACCGGCTGTAACGTGAGTGTGGATGGCATTGCCCATTATCGGGCGTGCCGACATGGCCGGTTGCTCCTGCCGGAGGCACTAAAGCTTGAACAGCTTCGCCAGCGCCTCGCGGTAGAGAGATTGGCCGACGGCGTTGGTGTTGTGGTGCGAGCCGCCCTCGACCATCACAAGCGCTTTGGGCTCCACTGCCGCTTCAAACAGCTTGCGGCCCAGTTCGGGCTTGATGGTGGAATCTTGCGTGCCATGCACCACCAGCAGCGGTGAGCCGATTTTGCTCACTCTCGTTGCCGCTTCAAAACGCTGCGTGATCAGCGCTTTGACAGGGAGCCAACCCCATTTAAAGCTGCCAAATACATCCGAGATTGACGAGAACGTACCCTCCACAATCGTGCCCGTTTCGTCGTCCACCTGGGCGGCAAGTTCGATAGCAATCGCCCCACCCAAAGAGTGTCCAAAAATATATCGCGGTGCCTCAGCGTGTTTTGCGGCCAGCCAGTCCCAGGCGGCGCGCGCATCCTCGTAAGCCATTTCTTCCGAAGGCAGCGTTTTGGAGCTTTTGCCAAAGCCCCGGTAGTCGATCGCCAGCACCGAAAAACCTAATTCCTGCATGCGACGAATGCGGTTGGCCGAGCCCTCCACATTCCAGCGGGCACCGTGAAGGTAGAGCAGAACGGGGGCTTTCACGCCGCTGGACCGAGCGCTCGCCAGCCAAAGACCGTGCAGTCGGGCGGGTTCACCTGTCACTTTCGACTGAAAATCGATCCAGACGTTGTCCATGCCGTTGGCCAGCTCTGAGGTACTGCCCCAACTGCGGTCGCTCGGCTGGAAGATCCAGGTGCGCTGACGCTCGTCCAGTGCGGCGCAACCGGCCAGCAGGGCCAGAGTCAAAAGGGTGATACCAACAAGGCGCAGCGATTTCATGAGGGTGAACGATAACAAAAATCGGAAGCCCGCCAATAGAATGGGCTCAATGTCCAAGGAAGCCCAAGCCAGAATCAAGATTAATAAGTTTCGATGCCGAATGAACGGTATACGATGAGCCAGTTTCCTGGCGAAATCAACCACTTGCGCTATAATCATGGGCTAAGCTCAAAGCAGAGCACCTTTTACCAACCCAATGTGCACGCCGCCGTGTTTTCGTGAGCAGCGCGCCAACTTTCAGGAAGCTGATCATGGCAGTCCAACAAAACAAAAAATCACCGTCCAAGCGCGGTATGCACCGTTCGCACAACGCCCTGGTTGTGCCAGGCATTGCGGTGGAAGCCACTACGGGCGAGACGCAT
>JANOTO010000181.1:0-1831 GCA_031416395.1 Rhodoferax sp.
TGACGTGGCAGTCGATCTGGACGTGGCCGATATCGATCTGGCCATCCGCTACGGCCCAGCCAACAGCATGCCAAAGCATGCGATCCGCATGTTTGGCGAGCAGCTGGCCCCCGTCATCAGCCCGTGGCTGCTCAAAAGCAATCCGCGCATCAAAAAACCTGAAGACTTGGCGCAGTTCTCACTGATTGAGGCGGGCGATGCGCACCGCACCCACCTGGAATGGCTGACCTGGCGGCGCTGGTTTGACGAGCAGCATCTGACGCAGCTTCAACCTAAACGATGGCTGTATTTCAACTACGCCTACCAGATGACCCAGGCCGCGCTGGCCGGCCAAGGCGTGGTGCTGGCGCGCATGCCGCTGATTGCCGAAAACCTGGCGCGCGGCGACCTGATCGAAGTGCTGCCCGAAACCCGAATGGACAGCCCGATGGCCTACTGGCTCCTGGTCGGCCCGCGAAGTGCCAGCCGCAAAGAGATTCGCGCGTTCTGCGACTGGCTGCAAACCCAAGCCCAGGCCACACGAACCATCAGCGGCGAGGTGGCAGACCCTGAGACGCTGGCCAATGCGGACTAGATTGCTATATTTTATATAGCTATTTATGTATGTTATCCGAGAGCTAGAAGCTTATTTTGTTCATAAAATAGACAATTTTGGATTTGATCGCATAAAAATTAACTCCCAGGTTAATTTTTAGCCTAGCTGACAAATTCATCATTGCGCATTAGGATGGAGGGGTTTAAACGAAGCGCTGGCGGGCAATCCCATCAGCAAGCCAACCACGCAGCCGTATGAAGGCTCCGTGAGTACAAATCGTAGCTTGCACAGCTCCTGTCGTTTCGCAAATCACATCGCTTCGATGACCCAAACCGACGACATCGCCCACATCCTAAAAAACTGCCGCACGGTCGCGGTGGTGGGCCTGTCGCCCAAACCGCACCGCGACAGCCACGAGATTGCCAGCTACATGCAGCGCCACGGCTGGCGCATCATCCCCATCAACCCAGCAGCGCAGGTTGCTGAAATATTGGGCGAAAAGGTCTACCCGAGCCTGATCGAGGCCGCCAAACACGTGCAAATTGACTTGGTAGACGTGTTTCGCAACAGCGCCGATGTGCCGCCGGTGGCGGATGAAGCAATTGCGATCGGGGCCAAAGCGCTGTGGTTGCAACTGGGGATTGAGCATGCCGCTGCGGTAGAAAAAGCGCGGGCGGCAGGGTTGATGGTGGTGCAGAACCGCTGTTTGCTCGTGGAGCACAGGCGGCTGGGTTGACAGTATCTGGGGCTGCGACAATCCAAGTATGACCATCGCATCGGTATCCAACTCGCTCCAGAACGACAGCTTCATCCGCGCCTGCCTGCGCCAAGCCACGCCTCACACGCCCGTGTGGCTGATGCGCCAGGCAGGTCGCTATTTGCCGGAGTACAAGGCCACGCGCGCCAAGGCGGGCAGCTTCATGGGGCTGGCGACGAATACCGATTACGCCACTGAAGTGACGCTGCAACCGCTGGCACGCTATCCGCTTGATGCGGCTATTTTGTTCAGCGACATCCTCACCATCCCCGACGCGATGGGCCTGGGCCTGTCGTTCGCGCTGGGCGAAGGACCGAAGTTTGAGCACAGCGTGCGTGACGAGGCGGCCGTCGCCAAACTGGCCGTGCCCGACATGGCCAAGCTGCGCTACGTGTTTGATGCGGTCAGCTCGATCCGTAAAGCCCTCAAAGGCAGCGTGCCCCTGATTGGTTTCAGTGGCAGCCCGTGGACGCTGGCTTGCTACATGGTGGAGGGAGCTGGCTCGGACGACTACCGCCTGGTCAAAACCATGCTCTACC
>JANOTO010000182.1:0-3977 GCA_031416395.1 Rhodoferax sp.
GCAGGCTCCAGCAGGTTCCACTCTTCCTCGGTAAAGCATTGGGCTTGCTCAAATGAAGGTCGGAACAAGGCGGGCATCATCAGCACGGAGGGGCTGAACGCTAGTACCCGCCCGTTATCCGTACAGGTTGAGAATTCCTGCGCAGTTTTGACAGGCTTTGGGACAACGTTGAACCAATCGGCAAGGTGTACCGGCCTCGCCAGCGCCGCCACTCGTGCGAGCTTGCCAGACCAGCGATAAAACGCCGGATACTGCTTGCTGAAATACTGGTGTTGGCTCGTGGCCATCATGTTAGCTTTGAAGGCCTTGTGGCGATACTCATGCTCCGCGCTGGCGGCGGGCACCATAGCTAGCGAATAGCCAGCTTTACGCAACCGCAACGACAGGTCGGCATCCTCAAAAAACATGAAGTAGTCTGGGTCGAAGAGTCCGCCTGCATCCAGCACGGCTTGTCGACGCAGCAACATCACTGAGCCAGCCAGCATGGGTACGTCAAAAGGAGGGGCTTCAGAGCGAAGTTGTTCCTGCATCTGCCGCAGTTGACGTTCGGCCAAAAAGGCGGCCCCGCGACGCGAATGGCTGACCAGCGCCGACATGACGGTGGCCCAGGGTGTCTGTGCGGTGGCCAACGGTAGCAAAAAACTGCGCGCCTCATTCCAGAACATCCGTGGCGACACCGCTGCCCAGCGGGGTTCGCTTTGAAGCGCGTGCGCCAGTATGGTGATGTCGGTTGGGGTGATGCGGGCATCCGGGTTGAGTAGCAGCACCGTATCCGCTGTAGACTGTGCAAACGCTAGATTGCAGCCTTGGCCAAACCCGAGATTTTCACGGGCAATCACGAGGCGCACCCAGTCCAGCCCAGCGCATTGCGCATGCAGCTTCTTTGCTTCATCAGGATCATGGCTGTTGTCCACCACCCATACGACACCCTGTGTCCACGGGGAAAGACTCGCAAGACACCGAGCCACGTCTTGTGAACCAAAAAAATTGATAACAATGACGTCAAGCGTCATGTCCGCCTTCTTGCACCGCGAAGTCTCCCAAAAGGTGTGCCGCCCACCAGCGACCCGGGTCGGCTTTGATGCCGGCCTCCAGAAACGCGAAGATCGGTGCATAAATCATTTCTCGCGCTGCGGAATCTCCGTACTGTTGAAAATCTTCCGGGTTGACCAAGGCAGACCACTGCCAAGCAATATGCCCCGGAGTCACTTGCCGATTTCGCATGCCCACTATCTGACTGCCGGTTTCCAGGGCCATGCGAAGTGCGCTATCAGCCATCTTGCGGCGCTTACCCATCCATTGCACCCAAGTTCCTTTGTCTTTGTCTGGGCTCGCTGGTGTTTCTGAAATCACCACGACCACGCCTCCCTGTCGCAGAACCGAGTAAAACTTGTCACGCGCGAGGCTGCTGGTGGGAAGAAAATTTCCGCCCGCCATCTGCTGTACATAACTACGATACTTGTCCGCAAAAAACTGCCGGACCTTGGGGTGTACCCGCGTATCCTGGACAATGTCAGAAGTCATCAGGTAAGTCGGAAGGCCGCAGCGTGCCATGCCCGTCAGCCCCAAAAAAAGGTTGTCGAAGTGACTCATCACGACCACCAGACCTCGCCCCGCTGCCCGCTGCGAAAGTGTTTCGCGAATCGGCCCCAACGCCATCTGGATCTCGTCCAACCGTCCCCGGATGGCCAGCAGGCCCTCCAGCTCCTCACGCGCTACGGTCTGGTAGCGCTGCACAACCAGACCTGCAATCTCGGCTTGCGAAGCATTCGGCAAAATTTCTTGAAATGCCCTAGCACTACGCTCGCCGATGTAAGGAAAACCTACCGACAGCTCAGCCCAATCGCGCGCTCGCCGGGCATTGAAGGCGCCTCGCCAATCTGCCATGCGATACGCCCAGGTCAAGGGCAGACGGGCGATCAGTGGAAGGACAACCCCGTAGTCCAGACCCTGCCAGCCGTAACGCCAGGAGCCACGCTTGATACTTTGATACAACCAGCGCTTGACACCACTGATCAGAGCCATGTCAAGGCGCACCTTGCAACGGGGTGGCCATTATCTGCCTCATGGATTGAGCAACGTCTCCCGGTTGGCCAATTTCAAAGCAGGGCGTGGTGACCGGTAAGCGGTGATGCCATTTCTGCTCGAAAACCGCGCCATTGGTCAAAACGCGCGTCACCACAGCGTCCGGCAAATCCCCGCTGGCGGGCGTGCTTGACCAGTGCTCGCAATAAGCATCTACAACTGCGCATTGCCAGCCTTGCTGCTGCGCCTGCAACACCAGATCGGTGGCATAAAAGTCAAACCCCAGCGACGCGTCCAACGTCAGGCCGCTATCAACCCGCACGGCAAACAGCAGCTCGTCCAGGCTGTCCACCAGACAAGGCAACGGCTCAGGCTCGCGCAGAAGCGTTCCCCGGTCCAGCACATGGCCAGCACGCCGTGCATCACTGCCCGCCCCGATAACGCCATAAACGCCTGCCACCGCCAATTTGGGGAATCGCTGCAGCGCTACGGTCAGCGCCTGCGTGAAAACGGTGTCCCAGCTATGCGGCAAAAAAACATCCTGGTGAACCCAAACCAGCCACGAGCTATGACGGGGTAACTCTGGATGCGCCTGGCTGGCCGCAGCCATCGCCGCATTGAAGCCGTGTGCGGCCGAAGTCGCATTGAAGTGTGCGGCCAGCGGGTGCTCGGAATTCTGCAAACACGGAGATGCCAGTAAACGTTCGCCGAGCACTTGCAAATTGCTGGCGCAGGTCACGAAACTCAATTTAACTGGGTGGCTGTTGTTCATAGAAAGTCCGTATCGCCGCCGGTCAACCACCATTGCATCCCTGCCATGTTTTGTGCGCCTACGTCCGAGGTTGTGGGTATTCCCAGCCCAGCACAGACCTCGCGGCTCCGAATGTCCGATTGTGCAAGCACGGTCGCCACAGGTGGGCTTACCCACGCCATCATTTCGTTGGCACCAACGCGCGCGGCCTCCACTCGGCAGGCGCGACTGACGAGTGGCATTAACCCGACTGCGCCTACCCAGTCAAGCCAATGCGGTGTCGCCGAGGCCAAATCCAGCACGGCGATCCCGCTGCTGACGTTTGACCAAGCGTACCGCAATTCAAACAAATGATAGCGGGGTGTTGTTTCTGCATGTGGACTATTTTCACGAGGCCTGTCGACATATCGCCAGCGCATGTACGCCGCGTCGCGCTGTCCCAAGATCACATCGGGCAGGTCGGCCTGCATTCGCTTCCATGCAGCGTTCACTTTGCGGTCGAATTGGGGGTCGGACGGTAGCAGAGGTTGCCAGCGCCAGAACCAAGGTAGTCGAAAATTGAGGGGAGGCAGGCTGCTCCACCTTAAAGATTGAATCAGCCCACCGTCGCGCAGCAGCCCAAGCAGCACCGCCAGCCGCAAATGCCGTTCATTGGGAAAACCAAACCCAAGCTCGAATGGATGGCTACTGGCACCACCGATCTGGCTGTCGTAAAAACGCTTCGAGACTTGAAAAAATGGCCCGCGCCGGCTCAAAATTCCCCGCCAAGCGGGGTGCACCATGACATCCCCAATCTGCAGCCCGCGCAGATTCGCGTTGTGCAGTCTGAGCGTGCGTGGCAGGCCCCCACAGTAGGCCACCAGTTGACCGTCATGCCAGGCACCAATCGCCCGGCCTCGGCCCTGATTCGGTTCCTGTCCGTACTTCCAGGCGAACCACCGTGCATCCGCGCCGGGCCCAAACACATGTTCGTGCAGGGCCAACACCGCGGTGACATCATCATGCACCATGTCGCGCAGTATCAGCGTAGAGTCACCCACCTGTACTGAGTGAGAAGTCACGCTGTGCGTTGACGCGTCCACGCTGCTCACGTTCAGGTCTGCCATTCATGAGGCAGCGTTACCAGCCCCTGCTCCAGGCCCTTTTGCGTCACATTCAACGCCACGCAGCGTTCCCTCTGTTCGTAAGGATGCAGGCCGTT
>JANOTO010000183.1:0-3736 GCA_031416395.1 Rhodoferax sp.
CGGGGTTGGGCGTGAGCCTGAGCTGGACTTGACTTGGATGAGGGCACCGCGTTGTCTCCTGTGATTTAGCCAGCGATTCTGGCACGGAAGCGGTTACATGGCCGCATCAAGATTGCTATATGTGTAGTAGCTATTCACGCAATATATACGAGAGCCAGAGGCTTTTTTCATTCATAAAATGGTCGATTTTCGTCGATGGGGACTAAAAATTAACTCTGAGGTTAATTTTCAACGACTTATGAACCTGGGAGTTAATTTTTAACCCGCCGCGTCAAAATCTCAAACGCAGGCAGCGTTTTGCCCTCCAGCACCTCCAAAAAGGCGCCGCCACCAGTGGAGATGTAGCTCACTTTGTCTTCAATGCCGTATTTGGCGATGGCGGCCAGCGTGTCGCCGCCACCAGCGATGCTGAACGCGCTGGAGTCTGCAACCGCATGGGCCAGGACTTTGGTGCCGTTTTCAAACGCGGCGAACTCGAACACGCCGACTGGGCCGTTCCACACGATAGTGCCAGCGGATTTGAGTTGTTCGGCGAGCAGTGCAGCGGTTTGCGGCCCGATGTCCAGAATCAAGTCGTCATCTGCCACGTCGGTCGCCGCTTTCACGGTGGCAATCGCATCGGCAGAAAATGTTTTGGCGGTGACGACATCCACCGGAATCGGCACAGCGGCGTTGCGGGCTTTCATGGCCTCGATCACGGCCTTGGCATCGTTCACCAGGTCTGCCTCGGCCAGGCTTTTGCCGATCTTCAAACCAGCGGCCAGCATGAAGGTATTGGCAATGCCGCCGCCGACGATGAGCTGATCGACCTTGGCAGACAGGCTCTTCAAAATCGTCAGCTTGGTAGAGACTTTGGAGCCCGCCACAATCGCCACCAGAGGACGCTTCGGGTTGGCCAGTGCGGCGGTGATCGCATCCATTTCCGCCGCCAACAGCGGCCCCGCACAGGCGATGGGCGCGTACTGCGCGATGCCGTAGGTGCTAGCCTCGGCGCGGTGCGCCGTGCCAAACGCGTCATGCACAAAGATGTCGCACAGCGCGGCCATTTTGCGGGACAGCGTCTCGTCGTTCTTCTTCTCGCCGACGTTAACGCGGCAGTTTTCCAGCAGCACAAGTTGACCTGCGGCGAGCGCTTGGCCGTTGACTTTGAAGCCATCGACCCAGTTGCTGATGAGCGGAATGTCACGGCCCATCAGCTCGCCCATGCGTTTGGCGACGGGGGCCAATGAATCATCGGGCTTGAACGCTCCTTCGGTGGGGCGGCCCAGGTGTGACGTCACCATCACCGCCGCGCCTGCGTCCAACGCCATTTGGATGGCGGGGATGGAGGCCCGGATTCGGGTGTCTTCGGTGATCGCGCCTGCATCATCTTGCGGCACGTTGAGATCAGCGCGGATGAATACGCGTTGGCCGCTGACTTTGCCTTGGGCACATAGATCTGAAAAACGGATGACGTTCATGATGTGATGCTTTATTTATTTTTGAGGGCTGAATTTTGCGCGAACCGCATGCCAGGCTTGATCTCAAACCCACGCAGCAAGTCAGCGGCATTCAGGCGTTTGCCGCCAGGGCGTTGAAGCTCGGTCACACTCACTGCCGAATTCATAGCTGACACGACAATTGCTTGGGGCATGACAGCCAATACCTGGCCGGCTTCTGCATTGTGAGGCGGCACGTCGCTCGACACTGTTGCGCCCCAGATTTTGAACACCTCGCCGTCCATCGTTGTGTTCGCGCCGGGGAACGGGTTGAACGCATGAACGCGTCGGACGATCTGGGAAGCAGACTGGCTCCAGTCGATCACGGCCTCGTGTTTTTCGATTTTGTGCGCATAGGTCACACCCGCTTGGGGTTGCTTCACGGGGCGCAATTTGCCTTGTGCAGCCAGATGCAACGCCCGGACGATCAACTCGCCACCCAGCGCTGCCAGCTTGTCGTGAAGCAGGCCGGTGGTGTCTGTCGGGGCGATGGGCAACTTGTCGATCAGCAGCATGTCGCCCGTGTCGAGCCCGGCATCCATTTGCATGATGGTGATGCCGGTCTCAACATCGCCCGCTTCGATGGCGCGGTGGATGGGTGCTGCGCCGCGCCATCTGGGCAGCAGCGAGCCGTGGATGTTGAGGCAGCCCAAACGGGGTGAATCGAGCACCCATTGCGGCATGATCAACCCGTAGGCCGCAACCACCATGATGTCGGCGCGGGCCGCAACAATCGCATCGCGTGCGGCCACTGCATCATCAGGGAATTTGCCCTCCAGGCGCAGGCTGCGTGGCTGCGCGACGGGGATACCGTGTCTCAACGCGAGCTGCTTGACGGCGGAGGCTTGCAGCTTCAGGCCACGCCCGGCGGGGCGATCAGGCTGGGTCAGCACCAGCACCACGTCAAAACCAGCGGCTTGAATTTGCGATAGTGCGACAGCAGCAAACTCGGGTGTGCCCGCAAATATGACCCTCGTCAATCCTTGTCCTCGCGCTGTGCCTTCAGCATCTTGGTCTTGATGCGGTTGCGTTTGAGCGGCGACAGATACTCCACAAACACCTTGCCCAGCAAATGATCCATCTCATGCTGAATGCACACCGACAGCAGGCCCTCGGCTTCAACCATGCGGGAGGTGCCCTCGCCATCCAGCGCTTTGACCTTGACAGCGTCAAAGCGCTTCACGCCGTCATAAATGCCAGGCACCGAGAGGCAACCTTCCTCGTTCAAATGCGTCTCGGCGCTTTTCCAGATGATTTCGGGGTTGATCAGCACCAAAGGCGCATCGCGCTCTTCAGACACGTCGATCACAATCAGCCGCTCATGCACATCCACTTGGGTAGCGGCCAGGCCAATGCCTTTGGCCTCGTACATGGTGGCCAGCATGTCGGAAATGAGCGTTTTGATGCGCGCGTCAACCTCGTGCACCGGCTTCGCCACCGTGTGCAGTTTGGGGTTGGGGTAACAAAGAATGGGAAGTAAAGCCATGGAATATCTTCAAAGATGTCGTTATTTTCGCTACTTTTACGCCTTCGGGCGTACCTAAAGTGCCAAAAACGTTGCTCAATCAAGGGCTTGAGCGCAGAATCGTGTGTAATTTGTCAAGATGCACACGTTGCTGCACATATAGCCAATGTCCGGATGGGTCCTGTAAATGTTCAAAAAACCTCAAAGCCAATTGCCGAAGTCGCGCCATAGCAGCTTTGGCGCTCTGTGGAGCGACCGGGGTTCCCAGTGGGTCATGGGCGTTTTGGCACCCCTGTGTTTACCCCTGTGTTTAGTGGGCACAACCGCCGCCACCGCGCAAACATTGCCCATTTCACCTGCGCAGAGGGCAACAGCTACACAGGTTGCCCAAGCGGGCGTGGCGCTATCTGAACTGAGCCCCACCGCACCCGACAACTACACCGTGAAATCGGGCGATACCTTGTGGGGTATTTCCGGCCTGTTCCTCAAGAGTCCGTGGCGCTGGCCTGAGCTGTGGGGCATGAACCTGGCGGAGATCAAAAACCCGCACCTCATTTACCCTGGCCAGCAGTTGTATCTGGACAAAAGTGGCGGCCGTGCACGTCTTCGGATGAGCCAAGCCGCTGCCGCTGGTGATGCTGGCATTCAGACGGTGCGCGTGTCACCTCGCACCCGCAGCCAAAGCTTGGCGGATGAAGTGATTCCCACCTTGCGTTCGCAGGCCATCGAGCCTTTTCTGGCCGAGCCGCTGGTGGTTGACGAAACCGGGTTTGCCAATGCGCCCCGAATTGTT